>JBILKC010000043.1:0-12439 GCA_044376885.1 Hylemonella sp.
ACATCCTTGCCCAGGTCGACGCCTTGCTCTTTTTTGAATTCAGCAATGATGAAATCGATGACCCGTTGGTCAAAGTCCTCACCACCCAGGAAGGTGTCACCATTGGTGGACAACACTTCAAATTGTTTTTCGCCATCGACATCGGCGATCTCAATGATGGAGACGTCAAAGGTGCCTCCGCCCAAATCGTAAACGGCAATCTTGCGATCACCCTTTTCATGCTTGTCCAGGCCAAAGGCCAAGGCGGCAGCGGTGGGCTCATTGATGATGCGTTTGACATCGAGGCCGGCAATGCGGCCGGCGTCTTTGGTGGCCTGACGCTGGGCGTCGTTGAAATAGGCTGGGACGGTGATGACGGCTTCAGTCACCTCTTCTCCGAGGTAGTCTTCGGCGGTTTTCTTCATCTTGCGCAGCACATCGGCACTGACCTGCTGGGGCGCAAGCTTATTGCCGCGCACCTCTACCCAAGCGTCGCCATTGTCGGCTGCGGCAATTTTGTAAGGCATCAGATCGATGTCTTTCTGAACCTCTTTTTCGCTGAACTTGCGCCCAATCAGGCGCTTGATGGCATATAACGTGTTCTTGGGGTTGGTAACGGCCTGGCGCTTGGCGGAGGCACCGACCAGTACTTCGCCATCTTCCTGATAAGCAATGATGGACGGCGTGGTGCGGGCGCCCTCGGCGTTCTCGATCACTTTGGTGGTGTTGCCTTCCATGATGGCCACACAACTGTTGGTCGTTCCCAAGTCGATGCCGATGATTTTTCCCATTTTTTAACTCCTGCGATTGGTTGGATTCAGATATTCAAAGATTGTGGATAACTTGAGCGATTTCAAGTCATCGTGAACAGTTATTTAGGCGCTGATACCGTGACCAGCGCAGGCCGGAGCACTCGCTCGGCAATCAGGTAACCCTTTTGCAGCACGCTGACGACGGTGTTTGCCTCCTGCTGGGAGGGCACAACCGTGATGGCCTGATGCTGGTGAGGGTCGAACTTGGTGCCCGGTTCCGGATTAATGGCCAGTACTTTGTTGCGTTCCAGGGCGGCGGTGAGCTGGCGCAATGTGGCTTGGGCACCTTCACGAATTTGTTCGGGTGTGGCGTCTTTGATGATCAGTCCGGCCTCCAGGCTGTCAGTCACTGGCAACAGACTTTCGGCGAAGCTTTCTACAGCAAACTTCCGGGCCTTGGAAATCTCTTCCTCAGCTCGACGGCGCGCGTTTTCGGCCTCAGCCTTGGCACGAAGATACTGGTCAGCCAGTTCACCGCTTTTGACTTGAAGTGCCGCCAACTCAGCCAGTGCTTTGCTGAGCGGGTCAAAATCGCTTGAGGGTTGTGAGGAGGCCATCTGTTCAGTACTTTGGTATTCGTTGACGGAAGGGGAGGCCGTATTGGGGTTTTGAGAGGTGTTATCAGACATGCGCGGAAAAACTGAGGGTTGAAAGCATGCGCGAGAGTTGGGGGCGTTAGCCCCCATTTCAAGGGGTGGCCAGAACCGTGGATGAAAAATCCGGACTTCTGGCCAGCCGCGGGATGAGACTAGCCTGTCAGGCCAAGCAGTTCCACATCAAACTTCAGGGTTGCATTGGGTGGAATCACACCACCTGCACCACGTGCACCGTAGCCAAGGTCGGCAGGAATCAACAAGGTGCGTGCGCCACCTACTTTCATGCCCGCAACACCTTCGTCCCAACCGCGGATAACCATGCCAGCGCCGAGGCTGAAAACAAAGGGGTCGTTTCTATCTTTGCTGGAGTCGAATTTGGCGCCCTGAACGCCATCGTTAAAAAGCCAGCCTGTGTAATGAACAGTGACATTTTGGCCTGGTGTGGCTTGCGGGCCTTCGCCAACCACGGTATCTTCAAATTGCAGGCCCGAGGCAGTGGTATTCATTATGCGATCCTAGTGATTAAAAAACCGCAAATTATGCCAGCACACAGCGGGCTGGTCTGCCATGGACGGCTGTAATTACTTTGTTTTCTTGGCCTGATTGGCAGACCACTTATTGGCAAAAGCCTGAAGGTCTCCCAAGCGCTTGAGGAAATCTGCACCGCTGGAAGTAACGACATAACCCTCTTTGCCGTGATTGAGCAGACCGGCTTCACGCATCTCTTTGATTCGGGTGTTCAGGGTATTCGGGGTAATGCCCCCTACACTGTCTTGCAGCAGACGGAAGGTTTGAGGGTGACCGTCCCGCAAAGCCCATAAAACACGTATCGCATAACGGGATTCAAGCAAAGCCAGCAACTGACCCATCGCGATATTTTCTTTTGAACTCATGAAAAAAACCTCCGTCAGGTACCTTCTTGCAACCTGTCTAAAAACATCAACGCTTTTTCTTGGAATGAACGATGGAAATCACGTTCTGAACAAATTTTGAAAAGTGACTATATCGCAAAAATCAAGCTGCTACAAGTTTTATAGCTGAGCTTGATTCCGGATAAATGCGAAAAAGCCGCAAAAAATTTAAATCTTTTACGGTTTTTTGTGGTTTCTTCAGGACTCTGCAGTGAATCCAATCCTTCTGACGATAGGCCCCCAATTGTCAAATTGGACCTTCATGTCTTTTGCCATGTCATCTGGTGTACCACCCAAGGGGGTCAAACCAGAGATGCCAAGGCTGTCAATCACAGCTTTGTCTCTCAAGGCAAGGTTGATTGCTGCATTGGCATTGGCGACCACACTGGCAGGTGTCTTTGCAGGTGCGTAAAAGCCAAACCACTCTTCGACGGTTAACTCGGGAAATCCCTGCTCTGTAAACGTGGGTACCTCTGGCACAAACGGAGAGCGCACCTTGCCCGAAGTTGCAAGGATGCGTATTTTCCCGGCTTTATGGTTGGCTATGAAGTCACCATGAGGTGTAACCATGGAGGCCAGTTGACCCCCGATCATGTCAGCAACGCCCGGGATAGATCCCCTGTAAGGTACGTGCTTGAGGTCTACGTTGTTGTTCAGGCCCAGAAGCGCGCCCAGGAAGTGCGGTGTTGAACCTGCTGCAGGCGAACCATAATTTGCAAGCGCGGGGTTGGCTTTGGCCCACGCCAGATAGTCACGTACGGTTCTGACCGATGCAGGGACCATGGGGCCCACGGCCAGACCATGGGTCAGCATGGAGCCCAGGCACACAGGTACAAAATCCTTGAATGGGTCGTAGCTGAGTTGTTTGTAGATGTGCGGATAAACCGACATCATGGAGTACGGAGTCAGCAGCAGGGTGGCCCCATCCGGATTGGCATTTTTCACGGTCTCAACCGCAATACGACCTGCGGCACCCGTTTTGTTTTCAACCACAGCCGCGTTCTTGGTGTAGGCGGTACCACCCAGTTTCTCGCCAATGCGTCGGCTGGTCACATCGGCAGTGCCGCCAGCCGGAAAGCCGTTGACAATTTTCACCAGTTCAAGTGATTGAGCATAAGCACCGAAGGGCATCATTGCGGCGGGTGCGGCAAGCGCTGCGGCGGTCTGAAGAAAGTGGCGACGTGAGTGCATGATGGTTTCCTTATGAAGGGACTGATTATTCTTAATTTGTGCGCAAATCTCAATAAGGCCGAAATACAAATCCTTGGGTGTTTTCCCTAGTTCCGGATCAGCCATAGTCAAGAAGGGAGCGCTGGTGTGCAGGCTTGAAGCGATTGACTTTTTATAAGAGTCCGGGGAATCTCAGATCACCAGCGATTCACAGCGGGGGAGCGCAACTTATTGTTTGGGGATGTTGGCCCGGGTGATCACGTCACCCCAGCGTTTGATTTCGCTGTTCAACAGCTCGCTGGCTTGTTCTGGCGTGCTGGAGCGGGCTTCAACGCTCAATTCTTCCAGGCGTTTTTTTACCTCAGGTGAGCTCAGCGCTGCAACCACTTCGCGATTGAGCCTTGTGACCACATCTTTGGGCGTTTTCGCGGGAACCGCCAACGCATTCCAGGACGATGCAACATAGTTGGTCAGGCCACTTTCACGCGCTGTGGGCACATCCGGAAGTATGGCTGAACGCTTCTCACTAGTCACAGCCAGAGCCCGCAATGCCTTGGCCTGAATCTGCGTCAATACGGGCGACAGAATTTCCACAGCCACATCAATTTGACCGCCGCGCAGGGCGGTGATGACGGCAGGCGTGCCATTGAAGGGCACGATTTGCATGTCCACGCCGGCATTGGTTTTGAACAACTCAGCAGCCAGGTTTTGTGTGCTGCCAATATTGATGCTGCCCACATTGAGCTTGCCCGGGTTGGCTTTGGCGTAGGTCAAAAGCTCAGCAAGGGTTTTAAAGCGCGACTCAGCTTGGGTGACGATGGCAATATCGAAGTAGCCCAAGGTCGACAACGGGGTGAAGTCTTTGATGGTGTCATAGGGCAATGACTTGAACAGCCCCGCGCTGACGGCGCTGCCGTTGGACATGAGCAGCAGCGTATAGCCATCGGGTTCGGCCTTGGCCACGATGTCCGAGGCCAGCACCCCGCCTGCGCCTGGTTTGTTGTCGATCACGACCGCTTGCCCCAGGTTTTGAGCAAGCTTTTGCGCCACCGTGCGCGCCGTCAGATCAGCCACTCCGCCAGCACCAAACGGCACCACAATTTTCAAGGGCTTGCTGGGGAAAGCCTGGCTCCAGGCCACTGGGGCGATCGCCAGTGAAATGAGTGCAAAGAGTGTGCGGCGAGTGAGCTTCGTTAGATGAGATTTCATGGTGAATGATTGAGGCGGTTTAAAGAAAAGGGGAGAAGATCCGTTACAACATTGAATTAACCAGCTATGACTAATCAGCTTTGACGTTACCAGCTTGGACGACCGGACGCCAGCGTTCGATTTCACGGCTGATGTGTGCAGCAAATGCTTCCGGTGTAGTCGGGTTAGCAAGCGCGCCTTCAGTTTGCAGCCGGGTTTTAAGCTCAGGTGATACAAGCGCAATGTTGATCTGCGCATTGAGTTTGTTCACGATGTCCCGAGGCGTACCGGCTGGTGCAAGAATGCCGTACCACTGGTCAGCCTGAAAATTCGGATAGCCGCTTTCGGCCACCGTTGGCAGATCAGGCAAGGCCTCCAGTCGTTTGCTGCTGGAAACCGCCACCGCACGAAGTTGACCAGACTTGACAAAGGGCATGACAGCTGGTCCGCCGGTAAAAATCATTTGTGTCTGGCCAGCGATCAAATCGGTGACTGCCGGTGCAGTACCCCGGTAAGGCACGTGAACCACAAAAATACCCGCTTGTTGCTTCAGATACTCCGTAGCCAGTTGGGCTGCACTCCCATTGCCGCCAGAGCCATAGTTGAATTGCCCAGGTTTTGTCTTTGCAAGTGCCACAAACTCCTTGAGGGTCTTGGCTGGTATGGACGGATTGATAGCCAGTACGTTTGGAACATTGGCAACCCAGGCCACCGGCGCAAAATTCTTCACCGGGTCATAGGGTAGCTTGGGGTAAATGAGGGGGTTGACCGCGTGGGTGCCAATGTGACCCATCAAGAGGGTGTATCCGTCCGGTGCGGCTTTGGCCACACGTTCACTACCGAGGGAGCCTCCAGCGCCCGGCACATTTTCAATGGTCACAGACTGCCCAAAGGCCTTGCTGAGTTCCTGCCCAACGGCGCGCGCCAAAATATCCGAAGTTCCTGCAGGTGTGAAGGGAACCACAATCCGGATGGGTTTGTTCGGGTAAGCCGCTTGTGCAAAAACAGCCGGAAGCACCGTGCAAAAAGCCGCAGCAAGCACGCTTCGTCTGAGGGTCAATTTATTCATGATGTGGCGATCAGTCAGGTCATATATCGTGAGAAGCAATGTAGGCAAACCAGAGGGTCGTGGCAAGCCTATGCGAGTGCTTTCTGTTATCAAATAGTGGCATATCTAAGCCCTATACATCGTGTGGAAAAGATATCGAGGAATGCCTCCATGATTTAAAAGTGCCTGGTGTTTAAAGGTGTCTGGTGCATACGCGCGAGACAAACTGGCGATGTGTGCGAACTACGGAGTGACTGAGAGTACCCGAACGGAGTTGCCCAGCACCTGGGTAGAAACTTCCCGGATCATGCTGAGCATGGCCTGCTGGGTCAACGTGGTGGTGCGTCCGGCGGCTGTCGCCAGGGCCAGGTGGCTGACCATGCGGGGTTTCACAATGGTGCGTGTGGCATAAGCCGAGGCTTTGCTCGACATGGCCAGCGCATACTTGGGCAGGATGGCATGACCAGTGCCATCGGCCACCAAATCAAGTATGGCTGCAACACCGTCGATTTCCATGCCGATGCGAGGACGGCAGCCAATTTCTGCCATTTGGGTTTCAACCGCCATGCGAATCGCGTTGGGACGGCTGGGAATGACCAGGGGTAATTCACTGACCTCGGTCAAACTGATAGGACCGGATTTTGATTTTGCCTCGCGAGGAGAAATCAGGAACAATTCCTCCACCATCAGGGGCAGGGCGTCGATGTCAGGGGAGGGCGATGGGTTATAGAGCAAGGCAATGTCCAGCCGTCCTGAAAGTAGCCACTCCTGCATGGAGATGCTCAAGCCCTCACTGATGGACAGCGTGGCATTGGGAAGCTTTTGTCGGAAGCTGCGGGTCAGCGGGACGGCAAGGATTCTCGCCAGACTGGGCGGCAAACCCAATGCCACACGGCCGGCCAGCGCACCGCGCACACGCCCAAGGTCTTCACGCGCGCGCTCCAACTGATACAGGATGCCGCGCCCATGTTCCAGCAGCAATTTACCGGCATCAGTGGTGGTGACGCCACGGCCATTGCGCAGCAAAAGGTTTTGTCGCAACTCCGTTTCCAGCAACCTGACTTGACGGCTGAGTGCTGGCTGGGCAATGTTCAGCACGCCTGAGGCACGGGTAAAGCTGCCGAGCTCGGCCACACGCACAAAATATTCGAGTTGCTTGATGTCCATGCCTTGGCTGAAATAGCTTTGGTCTGATTATGCCGAATTGATATACCTGCTATCAATGTCCCCGTCTTGGAGGTGGTCTGTACGGGCGTCACAATCCGTGTTGCTCACCTTGATGACATTCAACCTGCTGTAACCACCGATGCCTGAAACCAAGCTTGTGTCTACTGCTATTCGCGCAATTTCCTCAATGGCAACCCGACAGGTTCTGGCTGAACTCGTGGCCACCTTCGAGCAGCGCTATGGCGTGCCCGTGGTTGTTGAGTCCGTGGGTGGGGTTGATGCCGCCCGCCGCATTGATGCGGGCGAGGCTTTCGATCTGGCAATCCTGGCCTCTGACGCGATTGACAGGCTTGTGCGCAATGGCCGCTTGCTGCCTGGCTCCCGTGTTGACCTGGTGCACTCAGGCGTCGCGGTGGCGGTGCGTGCAGGGGCTGCGCAGCCGGATATCTCCACCGAACCGGCCATGCGAGATGCGGTGTTGTCTGCAAAAAGTATCGGTTACTCCACCGGGCCCAGCGGCGTGGCCTTGATCGGCCTGTTCGAGCGCTGGGGCATTGCCGGGCAAATCCAGGACCGTCTTTTTCAGGCGCCAGCTGGTGTTCCTGTGGGAAGTCTGGTTGCGCGTGGCGAGGTTGAACTGGGTTTCCAGCAACTCAGTGAGCTGATTCATTTAGCCGGCATTGACGTTGTGGGTCCTTTGCCTGCGGCGGTACAGATCACCACGACGTTCTCGGCTGGCGTGTGCGTCAACTCACAACAAGCGGATCAGGTTCGGGATCTGATCGCCTTTTTAAACTCCGCAGATGCGGCACCCGTCAAACGCCGCCAGGGCATGGAGCCCGCGTTCCCTCTCACCTAAGAAACCACCATGAAAAAACCACTCGTGATCGATTGCCATGGCCACTACACCACCGCGCCCAAGGCGCTGGAGGTCTGGCGTAACCAGCAGATTGCCGGCATCAAAGACGCATCTGTCATGCCCAAAGTGGCAGACCTCAAAATCAGCGACGACGAACTGCGCGAGTCCATCGAGTCCAACCAGCTGCGCCTGATGAAAGAGCGTGGCTCAGATCTCACCATCTTCAGCCCGCGCGCCAGCTTCATGGCGCACCACATCGGCGACTTCAATGTGTCTGCCACCTGGTCGGCCATTTGCAACGAACTGTGTTTTCGCGTCAGTCAACTCTTCCCTGATCACTTCATTCCAGCCGCCATGCTGCCGCAAAGCCCGGGCGTGGACCCGGCTACCTGTATCCCCGAGCTGGAAAAATGCGTCAAGCAATATGGCAATGTGGGCATCAACCTCAATCCTGATCCTTCGGGCGGGCACTGGACTTCGCCTGCGCTAACCGACCGCCATTGGTACCCGATATACGAGAAGATGGTGGAATATGACATTCCGGCCATGGTGCATGTCTCTACCAGCTGCAACGCCTGCTTTCACACCACCGGTGCACACTACCTCAACGCAGACACCACGGCCTTTATGCAGTGCCTGCAAGGCGACTTGTTCAAGGATTTCCCTACCCTGCGGTTCATCATCCCGCACGGGGGAGGCGCGGTGCCTTACCACTGGGGCCGTTTTCGCGGGCTGGCGCAAGAAATGAAAAAACCGCTGCTCAAAGACCATTTGCTGAACAATATTTTCTTTGACACCTGCGTTTACCACCAGCCCGGCATCGACCTGCTGACCAAGGTGATCCCGGTCGACAACATCCTGTTTGCTTCCGAGATGATCGGCGCGGTGCGGGGCATCGACCCTGAAACCGGCTACTACTACGATGACACCAAGCGCTACATTGAGGCTTCCAGCATCATCGTTGGCGATGACCGTTACAAGGTTTATGAAGGCAATGCCCGGCGCGTGTTCCCGCGCCTGGACGCCGCACTCAAAGCAAAGGAAACCCAATGAGCAACGCTACCAACCCCTACGGCATCGTCAAGCGCAACATCGTGCGCGCCAACAGTGATGCCGTTGAACAACTCTCACGCTTTGGCGTGGCCACCATTCACGAGGCCCAGGGCCGTGTCGGCCTGCTCAAGCCCTATATGCGCCCCATCTACAGCGGTGCCCGCACTTGCGGCACGGCGGTCACGGTGTTGCTGCACCCGGGTGACAACTGGATGATGCATGTGGTTGCTGAGCAGATCAGGGAAGGCGATGTGGTGGTTGCAGCCTGCTCTGCCGACAACACCGACGGTTTTTTTGGTGATTTGCTGGCCACCAGCTTCAAGGCTCGCGGCGCGAAGGGGCTGATCATTGACGGCGGCTGCCGCGACGTCAAGGAACTCAAAGAAATGGACTTCCCGGTCTGGAGCCGGGCAATCAGCGCCAAAGGCACCATCAAGGCTACGCTGGGCTCGGTGAATATCCCAGTTGTTTGTGCCGGTGCACATGTCAACCCCGGCGACGTCGTGATTGCCGATGACGATGGCGTGGTGATTGTTCCCGCGGCCCATGCCCAGGCCGTGGCCGATGCAGCGCAGGCGCGTGAAAGCCTGGAAGCTGACAAACGTGCCAAGCTGGCTTCTGGCGTATTGGGGCTGGATATGTACAACTTTCGCGAACCACTGGCCAAGCTGGGCCTGAAATACATTGACTGAATATTCTTCACCGGTGGTAGTACGACTGCATGCCGTGATACAAAAGACGCTGCAGACGGCCGAAGTGAAAGAACGCATGACATCAGTGGGGGGCGAAGTGATCCCCGGCAGCATGGACATGTTTGCAGCGCTGTTGCGCTCCGAGCGCCTGCGCTATGAAAAACTGGTGCGTGAAGCCAACATCAAGCCCGACTAGCCCGACCAGTCCGCGCAACATCCGCAGAGACCCAAAGCAAACAACTTCGTAAACAACATGGCAAGCAATATGGAATTTACAAAAACCCCGGGCTGGCTCGACTGGTACAGCGGCCCCAGCCAACCACGCTTCAAGTTGCCCGCAGGCGCAGTGGATGCACACTGCCACGTGTTCGGCCCCGGCGCGCAATTTCCCTACGCCCCCGAGCGCAAATACACGCCGTGCGACGCCTCCAAAGACCAGCTGTTCGCCCTGCGCGACCACCTGGGTTTTGATAAGAACGTGATTGTTCAGGCCACCTGCCATGGCACCGACAACCGTGCGCTGGTGGACGCGCTCAGGGCTTCTGGCAACAAAGCCAGGGGCGTTGCAACTGTTGGCCGCAACGTCACTGATGCCGAACTGCAAGACCTGCATGCCGCCGGTGTGCGCGGTACACGCTTTAACTTTGTCAAGCGCCTGGCGGACTTCACCCCGCGCGAGGTGCTGCTGGAAATTGCCAACCGCATCGCGCCGCTGGGCTGGCATGTGGTGGTGTACTTTGAGGCGCAAGACCTGCCCGCCCTGTACGACTTTTTCACAACCCTGCCCACGACCGTGGTGGTAGACCACATGGGCCGGCCTGATGTCACCAAGCCGGTGGATGGTCCCGAATTTGCGTTGTTTGTGAAGATGATGCGCGAGCACAGCCATATCTGGAGCAAAGTCAGCTGCCCTGAGCGCCTGAGCGTGGACGGGCCACCAGCCTTGAACGGTGAGCAACACCCCTACCGCGACGTGGTGCCGTTTGCCCGGCACCTGGTGGAGACCTTCCCCGAGCGCGTGCTGTGGGGGACCGACTGGCCCCACCCCAACCTGAAAAACCACATGCCCGATGACGGCTTGCTGGTGGACTATATTCCCAGCATTGCCACCACGCCTGAACTGCAACACAAGCTGCTGGTGGACAACCCCACACGCTTGTACTGGAGTTGACGCATGGCCCTGGAAAAAAATTACCTCGATGTGCCGGGCACCACGATTTTTGATGCCGAGCAATCCCGGCTGGGCTACCACCTCAACCAGTTTTGCATGTCACTCATGAAGCCCGAGAACCGCGAACGCTTCAAGGCCCATGAGCGCGCCTACCTGGACGAGTGGCCCATGACCGAGGAGCAAAAGCAGGCCGTGATGGCGCGTGACCTCAATCGCTGCATCAAGGCGGGGGGTAATATTTATTTTCTGGCCAAAATTGGCTCAACCCTGGGTAAAAGTTTTCAGCAGATGGCCGGCTCCATGACCGGCATGACCGAGGACGAATACCGCGCCATGATGATCAACGGTGGCCGTTCGGTCGAGGGCAACCGTTATGTGGGCGAAAACGGCGACGCCCAGGCCAACCGCCAGCCTCAGGGCAGTGGCACCGGCATTTTGACCTGACGCACAGCTCGGAAAAACCAAACACCATGGCAAAAATTACCGCCTCAGTTTTCACCTCGCACGTACCGGCCATCGGTGCTGCCCTGGACCTGGGCAAGACAGCTGAGCCCTATTGGCAGCCCGTCTTCCAGGGTTACGACTATTCCAAGCAGTGGCTTAAAGACAACCCGCCCGATGTCATTTTTCTGGTCTTTAACGACCACGCCACAGCCTTTAGCCTGGAGATGATTCCCACTTTTGCCATTGGCACGGCGGCGCACTATGCCGTGGCCGACGAAGGCTGGGGCCCTCGCCCCGTCCCGGCGGTCATCGGCCACCCGGAGTTGGCCTCGCACATCTCGCAAAGCGTGATCCAGCAGGACTTTGACCTGACCATCGTCAACAAGATGGACGTGGACCACGGCCTCACAGTTCCGCTCTCGCTGATGTGCGGCCAGCCTCCGGCCTCGGACTTTCATTGGCCCTGCCCGGTGATTCCCTTTGCCGTCAATGTGGTGCAGTACCCCGTGCCGTCCGGCAGGCGCTGCCTGGAACTGGGCAAGGCCATCCGCCGCGCAGTTGAGTCGTATGACCAGCCGCTCAAGGTCCAGATCTGGGGCACGGGCGGCATGAGCCACCAGCTGCAAGGTGCGCGCGCGGGCTTGATCAACCGCGAGTGGGACAACGCGTGGCTGGACAAGCTGATTCAAGACCCGGTGGCCTGCGCCGCCACACCGCACATCGACTATGTGCGCGAGGCCGGCAGCGAGGGCATTGAGTTGGTCATGTGGCTGATTGCCCGTGGCGCGATGAGCGACATCCAAAACGGCCAAGTCACGGGCGCGGCCCCCACGCTGCGCCACCGCTTCTACCATGTGCCTGCCAGCAACACTGCCGTGGGCCACGCGATTTTAGAAAACGCATAAGAGGACAACATCCATGAGCAAAACCATCAAAGTCGCCTTGGCGGGCGCGGGTGCCTTTGGCATCAAACACCTGGACGGCATCAAGAACATCGAGGGCGTGGAAGTCGTCTCGCTGATCAGCCGCGACATCGAAAAAACCAAAGAAGTGGCGGCCCAATACGGCATTGCCCATGCCACCACCGAGCTCAACGACGCCCTGGCCCTGAAAGAGGTGGATGCGGTCATCTTGTGCACGCCCACCCAAATGCATGCCAGCCAAACCTTGGCTTGCCTGAAAGCCGGCAAGCATGTGCAGGTGGAAATTCCGCTGTGCGATGTTTACAAAGAAGGCCAAGAAGTTTTGCGCGTGCAAAAAGAAACTGGCTTGGTGGCGATGGTGGGTCACACCCGCCGCTTCAACCCCAGCCACCAGTGGGTGAATCAAAAAATCAAGGCCGGTGCCTT
>JBILKC010000039.1:0-12730 GCA_044376885.1 Hylemonella sp.
TGTGAAAATCTTTGCTGACCGAAAATTTCCGAACGTATAGGTTCGTCCAGACGGCCTTCAATCGGTGTCAGTATTTTGCAAAGCGCTGGTGTCGCTTGTGGAACCAGTTGCTGAATGTCTGTTTCACCCATGGCTTATAAAGCCATGGAAAAAACTCCAGCCATCAGTATGATCAAGACCACAGTTGTTATCACCCGGGCCGTCAAAAAAGTGCCCACTGATTCCAGCCGACTTTGCAGGACAAATAGACGTCCCTGAGCCTTCTGGCATAAATTGAAATGCGCCCCTAATGATGCAAGCTCTAACGGGGTGGTGTCAGCCTCTTCACAAAAAGAAGACGTGCTCCACAGGGAGTGGGTTGGTGTTCTGAATTTCATCATGAGTGGGACGAGACTGTTTGATGCCGACGCTGAGTTTCAGAAAATTTCTTGGTCAATGCCTGATTCACCTCAGATCTGAGCGTCTCATTGGTTCTGACACTTGGGTTGGCAGTCGCGATCATCCACCGACCAGATGTTTTGGTTAAATATTCAATCTCTACATCGCTGCGGGACGTTGCGCAGTTCGGGGCAACTTCGATGCTGTTCGACACCGATACCACGCCATGCGCTCGCCTGGCAGCCTTTTCGGCGTGCCATCTTTGTGAGAAGTTATCTGTAAAGCCAGACAAGACAACATGCCCGTCTTCAACTTCGACTTTGAGTGTGGATACCTGTGTTGCCGGCTCCCAAACAAGCTCTTCAACAACATTGGATAGCGTCTGTGGATCTGATATCACTTTGTATCTCCTGCAGTGTGAGGAGTAGTGTGTTCAGAAAACGGAAATTCTTCAGTTCGCTTACGCACATACGCGCGATTCTTGCACTGGAATCAATCCGAAAGGAAAAGAATGTCGTGCTCACAGCCCTGCCGACACGCGGCGTCAATCAACGCCGTCTTCACCTTGAGTTGAGCTGAGCTTTTTGAATAAAAGAATGATGCCAGCTTGAAGCGCAAGCGGGGTCATGAGCTTGCGCCAAGCACTTGATTTTACAAGGACAGCGCCCGAAATCAGGGCCAGCGTGACCAATACCAGAGGCCTTTTGTCCGCAATGGGTTTGAGCATCTGAACCAAAATTTGTAAAACATGCCATCCTGCTTTTGATGCTGTAGTGCGGGGCTGCAATAGTTGCAATCCCAATCGGATCCAGTCAGGTAAATAGGCGATTGGCTTGACATGAGGCGCACGTCGTTGTTCATTGAACAAGGCAGATTGAATGAGCCGACGCGATATAGCCAGATGCTTCTCGGCAGCTGAGCTCTCGGTATTCATGGCTTAGGGCTGGATTTGAATGCAGCGTAATCTGCTTTCAGTTGCGTTTGCAGCCGATCAAATAGGTCGCGTTTGGGCTGTCGTCTCAACTGGACTAAAAAGAAGCCTGCACCAGCAAGTGGCGCCACAACGACGCCAGCCATGGCGATCAACGTTCGTGAATCAAGAAAGGCGTGGCTTAACCAGACAAGGCAGACCATTCCAGCCAAGGTTGCGCCAACTGTCAAGCAGGAGAGCAAAGCAGCACTCATCCAGCTTGTGCGCCTGAGCACGTTGAGCTGCTCGTGCCACTCCTCTTGAACCAGCAGACCATACCCCTGGGCGTGATTCAGCAGCAATTCCGAATCACATGACAACAGCCCCAGGAGTTGATTGGCCATTGAGCCTCAGTTCTTTGATCGGCTTAAAAGCGTGATCAAGGTCATGATGACTGCACCGGATGCTGCAGCCCACAACACAGACTTGACCGGTTCGCGCTTGATGAAGTTGACTGTCATGTCACTTGCATTGTGCGCTTGGGTCAGTAATTGATCAGTGGAGTGGCGCACAGCCTCTAAACCGTGTTGCAAGTACGCGTCTGCTTTTTCTGCGGCATGGTTGATCAGCGGTTGGAAGTCCGGGGCTATTCCATCACTCATCGATTCACTTGGGTTTGTTTTCATGGCATGTCCTTGTTAAAAAATTGAATTTGTTTATGGCCTTACTTGCCAACCTGGTTGCCGATAACACCACCGATAGCAGCGCCACCGACGGTGCCAATGGCACTTCCGCCAGACAGAATGGCACCGCCTACGGCGCCAGCACCGGCGCCGATAGCCGTGCTTTTTTCTTGTTCAGACATCCCAGCGCACGCGCTCATGCCGAGAACAAGGACCGATACCAGCAAGCAATTCAATGGTTTGGATAATGTGATCATGGTGTGATTCCTTTATTTCAGTCAATAAAACTTATTTGGCGTATTGCAACTTTGCCTCAGCAACGCATTTGTCTTTAGCAGCCCCAGAGTAGGTGTCGCATTTTTCAACTGCGAGCTTGTACTGGGCAGCTATTTTTTCTTTCATGGCATCCTGGTTTGCATCTGATATTTTTTCTTTCTCTGTAGCTTTTGCGTCAGCGGTTTTTTCTGATACCTTTGCATCAGCCAGTGCCGTCGTTTTGACCGCCATCGCTTCTTTTACACAAACGTCTTTGGCATTTCCAGATTGGTCATCGCAGCGCTCTTTTGCTATGGCGTAAGCGCCCTCAGCTTTGGCGACACGGACCTTGTAGGTGTTTTTCACGCTGGGCTCGTAAGCTGATTCAAGTTCAGCCATTGCGATTTTTTGCTTGGCCTTGGCTTCTTCTTTACAAATGTCTTTTGCGTTGGATGCCAAGGAGTCGCAAGATTTGACTTCGGCTTTGTGTTGTGCCGAGATACTTTCCTTGTTCGATTTGTACTTTGCTTTTGACAGATCCTCTGCAAGAGCGCCTGTTAACAATGATGCGCAGAATGCAAATGCCCAGACGTGGGGATGGTAAGTTTTCATGTTCAGATCCTTTGGTGTTGTAACTGGCCAAAGGATATTCAGACCCGGTCATGAGGTCTGTTTGCTAGCGCACACTCAGATTCAAATTTTCTGAAGAGAAGACAACAGGGTGCTTATTACATCGCGCAAGCCGACATGGCAGCTGCAGCTCAGGCGTTCAATCGCGCTACGTTCAAGCACATTGACTTGATTTTTGTTCAGCTCAATTGCCTTGTGTGACTCAAGAAATTCAATCTTTTGATGAAGTTCTGCCGGGGTTTCAGTTTTGAAACATTGCAGTGTATGCAGAGGGATAGCCAGGGTTGGCTCATCCGACTGGTCCATCAGCTGCAAAATCCAGCGGCAAAGTCGTTGGAGACCGCTGTGGTGTGCATTACAAAACGCAGTCAGGGCGATCTGGTTGGCGATAGCTTCGTTGTATAAAAGGATAGACCGCAAGAGCCTGATGTCAGACTGTGCCCGCTCTACGAGCCACTTGACCGGTATCCGCCATACCTTGCCGCCTTGAATCACAACACAGCGGTAAACCGCTTGCGCTTCAAAAGACAATGGCAACAAGCTGGCTGCGCCAATTGCGCCAACCGTCATCACTTCAACTGGATAACTGGACTCTTTTTCAATCTGCAAAGACAGTTGAGCGGTCTCAGGAAAGTAAAGCCACAGCAAAGCTTCTGATGGCGTTTGCAGCAGCTGCCCGGGATGCACTTCCTCAGATTGAAGGTTATCTAAATCTGCACTCGGAATGACAGAAGCCAGTGAGCTGAGCAGACGGTTTTGATAGTGCGTTTTTGGCAAGTTGCTCACTCCAATCCAATGGGATCGTGTTGAACGGTTCAATTGAACCGCCATGCAAGTGTAGTTCCTATTACTTATTGGTGTACGGCAACGTACAGATCGCTAATTTGATTCATCCATAAACTTAAACCGTTGGTTCAAGTGCGGTCAGAGCGACTAAACTGGCCCTATAAATATGACTTCGACATCATGCCTTGCAGTGCCATTTCCGGTCTGGTTCTAGGGCTGACACCAAAGCAACCATGGCCCACACCAACGCACTCGCTAACGAACTGATCAGGAAACTATCCCCACCGGATCAGGCACTCTTGATGCGCAGATGCGTGCGCGTGCAACTTGAGGCAGGAACTGTACTTTCGACGCCAAATTCCCCGTCTTCGTTCGTTTATTTTTTAGCAGGATCCAGTGTTGCCCAGGTGGTGCGAAATGAAATGGCTCACGATGCGCCGAGTTTGGCTGTAGGTCTCATTGGCAACGAGGGCGCTGTGGGTTTGCAGCGTACGATGGGCATGGGCGCAGGTGTATTGACACTGGAGGTACAGACTTCTGGTGATGCCTTGCAAATCGAGGCCTTGAAGTTGGGTCAGCTGATTGAGCGCAAGCCTTCCATTTTGCTGATGTTATGTCGCTACCTTTGGACCTCATCTCAGGAAATGGCTGTCATGGCAGCACAAATTCAGACCCATGATGTGTACCGACGTTTGGCAGGCTGGATTGCACTGAGTGCGCTGCGAGTGGGTGACTCGGCACTCCATCTGACCCACATTCATCTGGCGCACATGCTCGGGGTTCGACGTGCAAGCGTCAGCGACGCTGCGATACAACTTAAAACGCAGGGTTTGATTGAGTACAAACGCGGAAGAGTTCTTATTCTGGATTTGGATGGCTTGCGTGCAACAGCGCTATGACAGTATTCGTGGACTCCATGCACACAAACTGAGTGGTATGTGAGCCATGACTTATCCCTGCATTGCATGATGTGTCTGTGGGATAGCGAACAATGGTGTGGTCAAAGTAAGGCTATGGTTGATGGACCATGCGCCACTGCATTTATCTGCCCTCCTTGCTCAAACGTTTGGCTAATTTTTACACCCGCCCTTTTTTAATTCAATGCTTAGCCGTCCTTCTCACGGTTGTCTCATTTTCAGCCTGCTCCACGGTTGAACCAGTCCCTCAGCTACCCTTGTCTCAGGGTAACCCGGAACCCAAGGTACTGCCAACTGTACTCACCAGCAAACGTACAGACAGTGTTGGAGACACGAAATCACTTTTGCAACACCGCTGGAAAAATAGCTTTAAAGATACAGCCCTCATCGCCAGACTTGAAGAGCTCGCGACTGGACAACCGTTGATTGCTGGTAACAAAGTGACATTGCTCTATGACGGTCCTCAAACCATGGATGCCATGATGGATGCATTGCAACATGCTCAGAACCATATCAACCTTGAAACCTATATATTTGATCAAGACCCCGTGGGTATGCGATTTGCGCAAGCCCTGATCGCCAAGCAGAACAGCGGTGTGCAAGTAAATGTCATTTACGACTCCGTCGGAACGCTCAGTACACCGACTTCCTTTTTTGATCGTATGCGGGATGCCGGTATACGTATGATCGAATTCAGCCCTATCAGTCCTTTCAATCGCTTTGGCTCATGGCAGCCCAATCAGCGCGACCATAGAAAACTACTGGTGGTAGACGGCAAGGTCGCTTTCACTGGCGGCGTCAATATCAGCAGTTCCTACTCCAACAGTTCTTTGTTTCGCTCCAAATCACGCTCCCGCTCAAGCGCCAGCGCGAGGCCGGATTCAGGCTGGCGTGACACGCACGTCCGTATCGAAGGCCCAGCCGTGGGTGCCCTGCAGTGGGAATTTCTTAACCATTGGGCAGACAACTCATCGCTGGATATTTCTCAAAGTGATTTCCTGCCTGATTTAAAGCCAAGGGGGAATCAGCTGGTTCGCGTGCTGGCAAGTGAGCCAGGAGGCAGGCAAGAGGTGTACAAATCTTATGTGCTGGCGATTCGTTCTGCCAAATCGACCGTGCACATTACCTGTGCTTACTTTATTCCTGACGCACAAATTCAAGATGCGCTGACGGATGCCGCGCAGCGTGGGGTAGATGTCAAGCTGGTGCTCGCTGGCAAGCAAGAAAACAGTCTTGCCTATTACGCAGGTCACGACACCTTCCGTTCCATGCTCGTTCAGGGTGTCAATATTTACCAGTTACAGAACTCTGTTCTTCACGCAAAAACAGCGGTTGTTGATGCGATGTGGTCAACCGTCGGTTCAACCAATATCGATAGCCGCAGTTTTCTGCATAACCACGAACTCAACATCGTCATTTATGACCCCGTCATCGGGCTTGAGATGGAGGTGGCATTCCAGGAAGACCTGAGGCTCTCCAAGGAGATGTCACTTGCCCAGTGGGAGCTTCGCTCAGTCTGGGAAAAAACCAAGGAATGGCTGTCCAAGCAAGTGGCTTACTGGTTGTAAGTGATCGTCGATTAATGAATGCGCTGCTATGTGCGGTGCAGCACCGACCCGGGGCCAGCAATCGTTGAACATGCATTCAGTCCTTTTAGGGCTCGTTCTGATCATCAGACTGACACCACCCAGGAGAAATGATGTTGTATGGAACAGAAAAACACAAGCGTCTTGCCAAATCGAAGCCGCATTAATCATTTCGTCGATTGAACTCAATTAGCACATCCATGCGCTGGAAAAAGACTTTGTTGAGTCTATGCACGACAAATGTCCCACAGGACGGACAGACCCGTGATGATCGCACTGGCAATAGATTGATTGGCACGTTTGAACAAAGTAGAGAAACCTACCTGGCTGACTTTTTGGTCTACACGGTCCTGATTGCCAGTCTGCTGTTGGTGCTGGTTGGCTACCGAAAAATATGGCCCTCGCTCGTACTTTATTTTGTTGCGGGTTTGGCACTCTGGACCTTGATTGAGTATCTGTTGCATCGTTTCGTTCTACATGGATTGAAGCCCTTTAAGGATCTGCATGACATGCATCACCTGAGACCGCGCGCCTTGATGGGCACCCCGACCATCGCAACCGTCTTGTCATTTGGCTGCTTAGTATTTCTTCCGACTTTTTGGATCGTGAATCTGTGGACTGCATGCGCTCTGACGATGGGCGTTCTCACGGGGTACCTCAGTTATTCCCTAATGCACCATGCGACCCACCATTGGCGTTTGTCATCGCGCTGGCTCAAGCAGCGCAAGCTAGTACACGGCTTGCATCACCAGTTCGGCCGGCCTGGCTACTACGGTGTTACCACCAGCTTTTGGGATCGTGTGTTTGGCAGCACGCGGTCTGAATAATCAACAGGAGGTTCAAAAATGAATTACCGCTTTCAATTGCTTTTGTTGAATGTTTTGCTTGCTCTCGTTTTGGCGGGGTGCAACAAGACGTCTCAGGACAAGGTGAGTCTGCCCGAGACGCCGGCATTCAATACCAATGTGACTGACATTGATGTCTCAAACCACGTCAAGACGGCGCTGCTTTCCAGCGAGCTGCTCAAAAATCAGAACATCACTGTCTTGACGCTCAAAGGAGACGTCAAGCTGATTGGCGTTTTGGACACTCAGGCTCAAATTGACGAAGCGCTTCGAATTGCGCGCGATGCCGAAGGCGCACACACGATTCATGACGAGCTAACGGTGAGAAAGTGACAGGTATAGATTTCACACCAAAGGCTTAAAGGAATGCGTTTCACCCCCTTGCAGGGCTGGCGCACGTGGGCCGGATTCATGGTCTGTTTTGCGTATTTGACTGTGCAAGCCGCTCAGGAGCCTGCTTCCCCGTCGCCCGAACTACCCATGGAGGGTCCGATCTGGAGAATTGAGTACAGCCCTTTGACGCACCATTACCAGTTCAGTGAAGATCACAAATACGTCTGGTCATTGGGGCTGGAGCGCCAGAACCCTGACCGGTCACTCTATGGCTTGACAGCATTTTCCAACTCCTACGGCCAGCCCAGTGCCTACGCCTATTACGGCCATGTTTTTAACAACGTCTGGCAGCATTTCGACGCCTTGTATTTCAAGTTGACTGCCGGCGTGATTTACGGCTACAAGGTGCCCTTTGAGGACAAGGTGCTGCTTAACTACAACGGATTTTCTCCTGCAATCATTCCTGCGATGGGATGGCGTCTGGACAAGGACTGGAGTGTTCAGACAAACTTTTTGGGTACGGCTGCCATCATGCTCATGGTGACTCGAAGACTCTAACGACCTCCATTTGAGCCTGCACGCCGCATGGAATCCGCATTGCGGCAGGTTCTCCTGCTTCGCCGCAGCACGATAGCCGTCATGCAACGGATGGGCAGTGGCCAGAAGTGGCAGTGTGAGCGCGGCGAGGATTGCAAATGTTCTGAAAGTCATGGCGATACTCCTAGTAACGCCCCTTCGAGGCTGGGACGCCCCCATGAAATCAGTGCCAAGCTATCCAGTCTGTTCTGTGGCGAACAGACTGGATAGCTGTCAAAGGCGCACAGTGACCCACCATGCAACGCAACGACTCCCAGGCAGCGGGGGCCACTGCGCCCCCTCAAGGCATAGCCCTCTTTGTCGCCAAGGGTCTTGCGAAAACGTATCAGATGGGTGAGGTGACCGTCACCGCTTTGGTTGACGTCGATCTCACGATACGCAAGGGCGAGTTCATAGTGCTGCTGGGCCCATCAGGCAGCGGCAAATCAACACTGCTGAACATCTTGGGGGGACTCGATAGCCCCACCAGTGGTCGTGCGACTTTTGAAGACCATGACCTGACTGCAGCAACCGATGCCGAGCTCACCACTTACCGGCGTGAGCACGTCGGCTTTGTATTCCAGTTTTACAACCTGATACCCAGCCTGACGGTTCGGGAAAACGTGGAACTGGTGACTGACATTGCCAGCAACCCCATGCCAGCGTTGGACGCACTGACTCTGGTGGGGCTAGCAGACCGGGTTGACCACTTTCCGTCCCAGCTCTCGGGGGGTGAGCAGCAGCGGGTGGCCATCGCTCGGGCCATTGTGAAACGCCCGGATGTACTGTTGTGCGACGAGCCTACCGGCGCACTGGACTACCTGACCGGCAAACTGGTGTTGGAGGTGATTGCCAACATCAACCGCGATCTCGGCACCACGGCCATTGTCATCACGCACAACGCTGCCATCGCCGGCATGGCCGACAGGGTGTTGTATCTGGGTGAGGGAAGGGTCCAGCGCATCGAAGTCAATTCGAAAAAGTTGAAACCGTCTGAACTGGCCTGGTAGGCCTTGCAAATCGACCATGAAAACACTGGACAAAAAGCTGCTGAAAGACCTCAGTCTGATGTGGAGCCAGGCCCTCACGATCGCCTTGGTCGTAGCCAGCGGCGTGGCGGGCTTTATCACCAGCTTTAGCGCTTACGACGCGCTGTCCTGGTCACGTGATTTGTATTACGCCGATGCCCGCTTCGCTGACGTGTTTGCCAGCTTGAAGCGTGCACCCCTGACGCTGGAGCCGCAGCTACAGGCCATGGTTGGCGCCGCGCATGTGGAGACGTCCCAAGCACAGGTCGTCCCCATCAGCATTGCCAACGTGTCCGACCCTATCGTCGGACTGTTGCTAGGCATGGACCCACTCTTACCCCAGCGGCTCAACACCGTGAGTATTCGCAGTGGGCGCATGATTGCGCCGCGTCGCAACGGTGCCATGGAAGCACTGGTGTCCGAAGGGTTTGCCGTGGCGCGCAAACTCGCGCCCGGCGACCGGGTTACTGCGCTCATCAATGGCAAGCAACAAGAGCTTTTGATTGTGGGTCTGGCCCTCTCGCCCGAGTACGTGTTTGCCGGCCTGGGCGGCTCGCCGGACCGCAGCGGCTTTGGCGTATTCTGGTTAGACAAGAAGGCTTTGGCTGCTGCCTACAGCATGGAGGGCGCATTCAACCAGGTGGCTGTGCGCCTCGCCCCCGGTGCCAGCGAAGGTGCGGTGATTGACCAGTTGAACCACCTGCTGGCGCGCTACGGGGGCAACAACGCCCATGGGCGCGACCTGCAGATGTCGCACCGCACCCTCAGCTCCGAGATTTCGCAGCAGCGAGTGATGGGCACGGTGCTGCCCAGCATCTTTCTGGCGGTGGCGGCTTTTTTGCTCAATGTGGTGCTGGGGCGGCAAATTGCCACGCAGCGCGAGCAAATCGCCGCGCTCAAGGCGCTGGGCTACGACAACCGGGCCATAGGCTTGCACTACCTTAAGCTGGTGCTGCTGATTGTGGCACTGGGCGTGATTTTGGGGCTTGCCCTCGGGGCCGTGATGGGCAAGCTGTTTGTCGGTTTGTACTCGGACAGCTTTCGATTTCCAGACATGCGATTCAGGCTGCGGCCCGATCTGGTGTTGATTGCCGTGGGCGTAGCGCTCAGTGCGGCGGTGATGGCGACAGTCAATGCCATCCGTGCCACCGTTTTACTGGCCCCTGCCGAGGCCATGCGCGCACCCTCCCCAGGTATTTACAAGCCCATGTTGATAGAGCGCTGGGGGCTTCAACAATACCTGTCTCCCGCGCTGCGCATGGTCCTGCGCACGATGACGCGTCGCCCCTTGCGCACCACCATGACGGTGTTTGGCGTGGCCGTGGCCATGGCGATCGTGATCACCGGCTCGTTCATGCGCGATTCGGCGGCCGTGCTGATGGAAACCATCTTCCGTCAGACCTTGCGCGGCGATGTCATGGGGGTTTTGCTGGAAGCCACGCCCGGACAGGTCTCTTATGCCCTGGCCAAGCTGCCCCATGTAACGGCGGTGGAGGTTCAGCGCAGTGTGCCCGTGCGGTTGGTGAACATCCATCACAGTTGGCGAGGCAATCTGCTTGGAGCGGCAGAGCACCCCGAGCTGAGCCGAATCGTGGACATGGATTACCGCGCATTTTCCGCCCCGACGAACGGCCTGCTGCTGACCGATCGCCTGGCCACCCGGCTCCATCTGAAAGTAGGTGACAAGGTTCGTGTAGAGCTGCAGGAAGAGCGCCGCGAGGTGCTGGAATTGCCAGTGAGAGCACTGTTGCACGACATGATGGGAATGAACGCATACCTGGAACGCCGCACCCTGAACGCCTTGCTGCGCGAGGGCGATGTCGTCAATAGCTTTGCCCTTGCCGTCGAGCGCGGCTTTGAGTCAGAACTGCTGGCCCGGCTCAAGGAATTACCCCTTGTCAGCACGGTGGTCAGCAAATCGACCATGGCCAGGAACATTCAGGATGCCACCGTAGGCAACCTGCTGATGTTCAGCGTGGTGCTGACCTCATTTGCCATTGTGATCGCCGTGGGCGTGGTCTACAACCATGCCCGTATTGCGCTGGCCGAGCGCGCCTGGGAATTGGCCAGTCTGCGTGTGCTGGGCTTTACCCGCTCTGAGGTTTCTGCCATTTTGCTGGGCGAACTGGCCATTGAAATCGTCCTGGCCATGCCGCTGGGCATGTTGCTGGGTTACTGGCTTTCCCGGGGCATTGTCAGCGCGATCCAAACGGACGAGTTTTTTTTCCCCCTGGTGATTGCGCCTGCCACCTACGCTTTTTCCGCCATCTGCGTGGTGGTCGCCGGGGTGGTTAGCGCCTTTATCGTTCGCCGCCGCGTGGATGGACTTGATCTGGTCAGTGTGCTCAAGACCCGCGAATAGATTGTCCATCGCCCTATCCAGATTGACCCAGAGTTATCCAGGAATCACCATGACAGATACCCCGACCCCTGCGCCCACACCTTCGCCTGCTCCGGTCCCGCAAACGTCTGGGCCTGCGCCAGTTCGACCTGCGCCGACGGCAGCCCCGCCTGCGGCCAAGGGCACGCCTGCCAAGGCAGCTCCCCCACTCAAACCCAAGTCCAAGCTTAAACGCAATCTGATTCTGGTTGCCGTGGGTTTGTGTGTGCTGGCGCTGCTGGTGTGGGCGTTCTATCCCAAGGCCCTGACCGTGGAAGTGGCCGCTGTGACGCAGGGCAGGTTTGAACGCGCCGTGCAGGAATACGGGAAAACGCGCGTGCGCGACCGTTACACCGTTTCCGCACCCCTGGCGGGTCGTGTGGGCCGCATGCTGCTAAGCCAGGGTGATCGTGTCGCGCAGGGTGACACCGTGGCACTGCTGTGGCCCATGGCACCGGCATTGCTGGATGAGCGCGCCCGTGCCGAACAGACCGCACGTATCGGATCCATGGCTTCAGGCCTGGCCCGCACAGTCGCCAATGTGGCCCGTGCCAAAGCGGCGACAGATCAGGCTCAGGCAGACCTTGAACGCAGCGATGCCTTGGCCCGGCAGGGCTTTATTTCGCCCACTCAAAATGAAACCGGGCGTCTCAACCTGCGGCTGCGGGTACAAGAACTGGAGAGCGCGCGCCAGGAAGAAAACGCCGCCCGGTATGACTTGGAGCAGGCTCGCGCCGCAGGCCAACCGTTTGCGCAAGCACCTCTGAACGTCCGAAGTCCGGTGCAACCCAGCTTCGCCGTCAAGTCGCCTGTGAGCGGCAAAGTACTCAAGGTCTTGCAACAAAGCGAAGCCTCCGTGTTGTCGGGTGCTGGTCTGGTAGAGCTGGGTGACCCGACCAGGCTGGAAGTGGTGGTGGACATCCTGACCGAAGATGCTACCGAGGTAGTGCCTGGCGCTGCGGTGGAGTTGCTGAACTGGGGCGGCGCGCAGCCGCTGGCGGGCCAAGTTAGATGGGTAGAACCCGCCGCGTTTACCAAGGTCTCCGCATTGGGTGTGGAAGAGCAGCGTGTCAATGTGGTGATCGATATCACCACTCCCGCTGCCCAGCTCAAGGCGCTGGGCGACGGCTTCAAGGTGGACGTGCGCGTGCTGGTGCAAGTGGTGGAAGCTGCCGTTATGGTGCCGGTCAGCGCCCTGTTCCCGATAGGCTCGCGCTCCGGCATCTTTGTGGTTGAGAAGGGCCATGCCACCCTCAAGGAAGTAGGCGTGCAAGCACGCAATGGCGTGAGCGCCTGGGTCAAAGAGGGTTTGACGGTGGGGGCCCAGGTCATTGTTTACCCGGACAGCAAGCTCAAGGACAAGGCCGCCGTCAAGTTGCGGATAAAACCCGGGGCAAATGGGCCGCAAGATTCCGCACAGCAT
>JBILKC010000040.1:0-12717 GCA_044376885.1 Hylemonella sp.
CTCATTGCAGTACCGTGCCCAAAGGCAAGACGTAACCCTGATTGAATGCATGGACGGGCAGGCGCTTGCCCCCCGGGCGCTGTAACTCCGTCAAGGCCAGCACCCCCTGACCGCACTGCACCTGGATACCCTTCTCATCTATAGACAAAATCGCCCCGAAACCCTTATCAGACATGAATTTATCGCTATGAATTTGTGAGCTGTAGATTTTTATGGTGTCGTCCCCGAAACGGGTGGACATGACGGGAAACGGGTTAAATGCCCGAATTCGTCGCTCAATTTCGATGGCGCTTTGCGACCAGTCCACGGCGGCCTCGGCCTTCTCGATTTTCCGGGCGTAACACACACCCGCCTCAGGCTGCTTGACTGGCCGCAGGCCACCACAAGCCGCCAGCTCAAGCGCTTCGACAATCATCCGCCCCCCCAAAACAGCCAGTTTGTCATGCAGGCTGGCTGTTGTGTCATCAGCCGAAATGGGCAATTTTTCCACCATCAGCATGTCGCCGGTATCCAGGCCCTCGTCCATTTGCATGATGGTGACGCCGGAGTGGGCATCACCAGCCTCAATGGCACGATGAATTGGTGCTGCGCCACGCCATCTTGGCAGCACGGAGGCATGGATGTTCAGACATCCGAGTTTCGGCAGCTGCAGCAACCAGGCCGGCAAAATCAGCCCGTAGGCTGCGACCACAATCACATCCGCCTGCGCGGCTTCGATGGCGGCTTTAGCCTGTTCGGCCTGATCCGGGAATTTGCCATCGAGCCGTAAGCTCACGGGCTGGATCACCGGGAGTTGCTGCTCAAGCGCAAACAGCTTGACTGCCGAGGCCTGCAGTTTCATGCCCCGGCCTGCCGGCCTGTCGGGCTGCGTCAGAACCAGGGGAATGGTTAAACCTGCGCTATGGAGCTGCTTGAGGGCAAGGCGTGCAAACTCAGGCGTTCCGGCAAAAATGACCCTCAACGCCTATCCTCTCGCTGCGCTTTGATCATCTTGGTCTTGATCCGGTTGCGCTTGAGGGGTGACAGGTATTCCACAAACACCTTGCCCATCAGGTGGTCCATTTCATGCTGAATGCACACCGCCAGCAGTCCCTCGGCTTCAACCACCCGGCTTTGCCCCTGGCCATCCAGGGCGCGCACATGAACCGCATCAAAGCGTTCAACGCCATCGTAAATTCCAGGAACAGACAAACAACCTTCTTCATTGAGGTGCCGCTGCGCACTGGTCCAGACAAGCTCGGGGTTGATCAGCACCAAGGGTTGGTCGCGCTGCTCGGAAACATCAATCACAATCAAACGCTCATGCACGTCAACCTGCGTTGCAGCCAGACCTATGCCCTTGGCCTGGTACATGGTCTCGAGCATGTCGTCAATCAAGGTGCGAATGCGCGTATCGACAGCCCCAACCGGCTTGGCAACCTTGTGCAACTTGGGGTCGGGGTAACAAAGAATAGGAAGTAAGGCCATAGTTTTCCGGCAAAGATGTCGTTATTTTCGCTATTTTTTGAAACTACGGTCCCGGCCAACGGGACAGATCGTTGCCCAATGAGGGGCTTGGGCGCAAAATATGCCGTGATTTATGATGACATTCTTCAGCACGACGATTGACATGATAGCCAAACCCGCAAGCGCAATTGCTGCGGTTGCAGCCCTGAGCGCAACCCTGTTTGCAGCGCCGACCTGGGGCCAACCGTATCCCGTCACACCGGCTCAAACTGCAACGGCCAGACAGGTTGCCCTGGCCGGCGTAGCCCTGAGCGAACTGGCTACCGATGCGCCGGATAACTACACTGTCAAGACCGGCGACACCCTTTGGGCGATTTCGTCCGCCTTTCTGAAAAGCCCCTGGCGCTGGGCTGAGTTGTGGGGAATGAACCTGGAAGAGGTTCGCAACCCCCATTTGATTTATCCAGGTCAGCTGCTGCGGCTTGAACGCAACGGTGGACGGGCCATGCTTCGCATGGGCTCTGTGGGTGACGTACCCCCGATGGCAACCGTCCGGCTGTCGCCACGTACCCGTTCTGAAACGCTTCCCTCAAGTGCGGTGAGCACTTTACAAACACGGGCGATTGAACCTTTTCTGGCCGAGCCGGCCATTGTTGAGCCAAATGAGCTCGCTGCTGCGCCAAGGATTGTGGCAACTCAGGAAAACCGGGTCATGCTGACCCGTGGTGACCGTGCCTACGCACGCGGCGCGCCGGACGCCCCGTTACTGGACTCCCCTAACAAAACCCAAAACTTCCGGGTTTTCCGCAGCGCCACCGCCCTGAAAGATCCAGGAACCGGTGAAATTTTGGGTTATGAGGCCCAGTATGTTGGTAAAGCGGTGCTGGTACGCAGTGAGTCCTCTGAAACCAGCGAAGATGCAAGCGGCAAAGCCAGCACGAGCATCATTCCAGCGACTATCGACATCCTTGCGGCCAAAGAAGAAATCCGGGTGGGTGACCGCTTGCTGCCTGAGCCCGAGCGGGAATTCATGAGTTACAGCCCACGCGCACCTGAGGGACTGGTGGATGGACGCATTGTTTCGGTCTACGGGAGTGCCGTCGTCAATGCGGCCCAAAACCAGGTGGTGGTGATCAACCGTGGCAAACGCGACGGTATTCAAAGCGGCCATGTCATGGCCATTCTGAAAGATGGACAACGGCTGATTGACCGGACCGATCCGACACGTCCCCTGATTAAATTACCAAACGAGCGCAATGGCCTGCTCATGGTGTTCAGAACCTTTGAGAAAGTTTCATACGCGCTGGTTCTGGACATCACTGACGGTGTGCGCGTAGGTGACCGCCTGGCCAGCCCGCGCTAGTTGTGTGCAAGCCCCTTTAACGTCGATTTGGCAGGAAAGCTGATGGAACGCGATGAACTCAACAGTTGGCTAAGGCTGAGTCTGACCGAAGGGGTTGGCAATGTGACTGCGCGCAAGCTGCTCGCAGCCCTGGGCTCTCCCAAAGCCGTATTCGAGCAGTCCCGTCAGGCCTTGACGCAACTTGTGAGTTCGAACCAGGCCAACGCCCTGCAAAACGTTCCGGCAGAGCTGGGCACCTTGCTCACCACGACCATGCGCTGGCTCGCACTAAGTTTGAAAGACGGTGTTGGACGCCGGGTCGTGACCCTTGGAGATCCCCTCTATCCGGATTCACTGCTCAACATAGAAGACCCGCCTTTATTGCTCTATCTCATGGGTCGGGTAGATACGCCTTATCCCAGTTCCAACTGCCTTGCCATTGTTGGCAGTCGCAATCCAACACCCCAGGGTGCGATCAATGCAAGCCAATTCGCGCACACCTTTGAAACGGGCGGTTTCACGGTTGTCTCTGGCCTGGCCTTAGGCGTGGATGCGGCGGCCCATGAAGGGGCATTGCTGCGTACGCCCGAAGCGCAAACGCACCTGGCAACCATAGCTGTGGTCGGAACCGGCCTGGACCGTGTGTATCCCAGTCAGCATCGTGATTTGGCGCATCGCATTGCCACACGGGGTTTGTTGATCAGCGAATATCCTCTGGGAACGCCGCCCCTTGCCGAGAATTTTCCTAAACGCAACCGCTTGATTTCTGGTCTGTCTTGCGCCACGCTGGTGGTGGAGGCGGCTCTGAAGTCAGGCTCGCTCATCACCGCCAAATTGGCTGCTGAGCAAGGCAAGGATGTATTTGCAATTCCTGGCTCCATACACTCTACCCAATCGCGGGGCTGTCACGCCTTGATTCGCCAAGGCGCCAAACTGGTGGAATCTGCGCAGGATGTTCTTGAAGAACTCATTCCATTCACCTCCCAACGCGAACTTGTTTCAGACGACACCCAAACGACTCCTGACATGGATGAGGATACTGATGACAAGCTCTTGAACGCGCTCGGATTTGACCCTGTCAGCCTGGAAGCCTTGCAGGCCCGCACCGGGAAAGACACCGCACATTTGCAGGCATCGCTCATGAGCCTGGAGCTCGAAGGCCGGGTTGTCAGACTGCCTGGAGGTTTGTTTCAGAGTATCCATCAGGGGTGATTTGAAATTGACTCCTTAAGTCCCTGAAATTGATTGCTTTGCGACCAAGGTTCTGCGCTATATTGCAGACATGTTTGAAGTACTCGTGTTTGTTTATGAAAACTACTGGCGTGGCGATGCCTGTCCAGAACCCCAACAACTCCAACGCAAACTCAGCGCGGTAGGCTTTGAAGCCGATGAGATCCATGAAGCCATGGACTGGCTTAGCGGACTCAATCTGGCGGCTCAAAACTCGCGCTCAAGCGCACCTGATACGCCTCCCAGCACCGAGCAGCAAGATGAGCCGGATGATGGGCCGCTCATCCTGCTGCAATCCCCCACCAGCCTGCGCGTTTACTCTGTCGCAGAGCAAGACCGGTTGGGAGCATCCTGTCTGGGCTTTATCATTTTCCTGGAGTCTTCCGGCGTGCTGCCTGCGTCCATGCGGGAGATCGTGATCGACCGCGCTATGGCGGTGTCGGGGGATCAGATGCTATTGGATGATCTGAAACTTATCATCCTGATGGTGTACTGGAGCTTTGGTGAAGAGCCAGAAGCACTGGTTCTTGACGAGCTGTGTGACGACAGCGAGGATCGTTTGGCCCACTAGGCCTGATTTTCTGACTGCACAGCCCCTGACAAAGCTGCGTTAAACAACGGCACCTGAGTTGGGATCGTTGGGGTCGTCCTGCTTGGCAGCGCCCCCTTTGACCAGGTCTTCTCGCGCAATGCCCAACCACATGGCAATGGCAGCTGCAACAAACACCGAGGAATAAATTCCGAACAGGATACCAATGGTCAAGGCCAGGGCAAAGTAGTGCAGTGTCGGCCCGCCAAACAGCAGCATGGAGAGCACCATCAACTGGGTGCTGCCGTGCGTGATGATGGTTCGACTGATGGTCGAAGTAATGGCATTGTCAATAATTTCAGCCGGGGTCATTTTGCGAAAGCGACGGAAGTTCTCCCGGATTCGGTCGAAAATCACCACGGATTCATTGACTGAATAGCCCAGAACCGCCAACACGGCAGCCAGCACGGGAAGGGAAAATTCCCACTGGAAATAGGCAAAGAAACCCAGAATGATGATCACATCATGCAAGTTGGCGATGATGGCGGCTACAGCAAACTTCCACTCAAAACGCAAAGCCAGATAAACCATGATGCCGATTACCACAAACGCCAGGGCCTTGAGGCCGTCGACCGCCAGCTCATCACCCACCTGCGGGCCGACAAACTCAGTTCGTCGCAGCGTTGCCGAAGCATCCACGGCCTTGAGCGCAGCCATCACCGTGTCGCTTTGCTGTGACGAGCTGATGCCTTTCTGAGCTGGCATGCGAATCATCACGTCGCGTGAGGTTCCGAAATTTTGAACCTGCACATCGGTAAAGCCCAGTGATGCAACTTTCTCGCGCACGGCATTGAGGTCTGCTGGCTGGGCGTAGCTGACCTCCATGAGGTTGCCGCCGGTGAACTCGACCGACAGATGCAAACCACGCGAAAACAGGAAAAACACCGCCAGCAGGAAAGTGACGAATGAGATCACGTTGAAGATCAGCGCATGCCGCATGAACGGAATGTCGCGTCTTATTTTGAAAAACTCCAAGTTACTCTCCCTCAGTCAGGCTTGGCCCGGGTTTCACCGTCGGGCCGCCAGACGGTGCCAATTGAAACGGTCTTGAGCTTTTTCTGTCTGCCGTACCACAAGTTCACCAGGCCGCGTGAGAAGAACACGGCGGAAAACATGCTGGTGATGATGCCCAGACAGTGCACCACTGCAAAGCCGCGAACAGGCCCGGAGCCGAAAGCCAACAGGGCCAAACCAGCGATCAAGGTGGTGACGTTGGAGTCCAGAATCGTGGCCCAGGCGCGGTCGTAGCCGGTGTGAATGGCGGCCTGGGGAGAAGCGCCATTGCGCAGCTCTTCCCGAACGCGCTCGTTGATCAGCACGTTGGCGTCAATGGCCATACCCAACACCAGGGCCATGGCGGCCATACCTGGCAGTGTCAGTGTGGCCTGCAGCATGGACAGCACCGCAACCAGCAGCAGCAGATTAAAGCCCAGCGCAACGCTGGAGAACAAACCAAACAGCATGTAATACACGCACATGAAAACCGCAACGGCCACAAAGCCCCAGGTCACGCTGGCAAAACCTTTGGCAATATTCTCCGCGCCCAGGCTGGGGCCAATGGTGCGTTCTTCGATGATTTCCATGGGCGCAGCCAACGAGCCTGCGCGCAGAAGCAATGCCGTGTCGGCCGCCTCCATGGTGCTCATGCGGCCGGAAATTTGTACCCGTCCACCACCAATTTCGGATCGGATCACAGGGGCAGTGACCACTTCGCCCTTGCCTTTTTCAAACAGCAGAATCGCCATGCGCTTGCCGATGTTCTCCCGGGTCACATCCTTGAAGATTCGTGCGCCCTTGGCGTCCAGCGACAAATTGACTGTCGGCTCCTGGGTCTGGCTGTCAAAACCAGGTTGGGCATCGGTCAGGTTTTCACCGGTCAGTACCACCTGCTTTTTGACAATCAGGGCCTGTCCGTTGCGCTCCAGGTAGCGTTCTGCGCCAAAAGGCACTGCACCGGTGCCTGCTTCGGCCGCACGGCCTTCGGCGCTTTCCTCCACCAGACGAATCTCAAGGGTGGCCGTACGGCCGAGGATGTCCTTGGCCTTGGCGGTATCCTGAACGCCCGGGAGTTGCACCACAATGCGGTCCAGGCCCTGCTGCTGAATCACGGGCTCGGCAACCCCCAGCTCATTGATACGGTTATGCAGGGTGGTGATGTTTTGCTTGAGCGCCTGATCCTGGACCGTGCGCGCAGCAACGGGCTTGATGGTCGCGGTGAGCTTGTACTCAGTTCCATCCGGCGCATCCACCGTCTGCAAATCTGCAAACTGCTCGGACAACAGGCGTTTGGCCAACTCCAAGGTTGGCATGTCACGGAAACGGATGTCAATGGCTTGCGCGTTGCGGCTGATGCCACTGTGCCGGATATTTTTCTCACGTAAAGCAATCCGGATGTCGCCCGTCAGTGACTCCGCTTTTTTGGTCAGGGCTGCGGGCATGTCCACCTGCAGCATGAAATGCACCCCTCCCCTTAAGTCCAGGCCAAGGTACATGGGGGCAGCACGCACGGCGGAGAGCCAGGCAGGTGATCGGGAGATCAGGTTGAGGGCCACCACATATGAAGGATTAGCGGGGTCGGGAACCAGTGCTTTTTGAATCGCATCCTTGGCCTTGAGCTGCGTCTCTGTTGAAGAGAAACGGGCCTTGACTGAAGTGCCATCCAGACCGATGGTGTCGGGCTCAATGCCCTCGGACTTCAAGGCTTGCTCAACCCGCAGCAGCGTAGTGCTGTCAACCTTGATGGTTGCCTTGCCAGAGGAAACCTGAACTGCAGGTGCCTCCCCAAAAAAATTGGGCAAGGTGTAGAGCGAGCCCACCAGCAAGGCGAACAGGATGATCGCGTATTTCCAGATTGGGTAACGATTCATGAGCGCGTCTCGCTGGAGCCAGGCTTACTTGATGGTGCCTTTGGGCAGAACCTGGATGACCGCACTGCGCTGGATCTGAATTTCGACGCCGTTGGATATCTCCAGCCCAAGGTAGTTGTCCCCCAACTTGGAGACTTTCCCGAGAACACCACCAGCACTGATGATTTCGTCACCCTTGGCCAGGGCCTCAACCATGGCGCGGTGTTCCTTTTGCTTTTTCATTTGTGGTCGGATCATCACGAAGTACAAAACCACGAACATCAGAACCAGGGGCAACATACTCATCAAGGAGTCTTGCATGCCGCCGCCTGAGGCAGCAGCAGGAGCGGTTTGGGCGATAGCAGATGAAATAAACACAGTTCAACTCCACGAATAAGGATTCAATTAAAAAACTGCACATTAGGCAGCCTGCGATTGTATGCGTGCGCTCAATGCCCTTTACTGGCCAAGGCTTGCCGCATGAAACCGGGCCATGGCTTGCGTCCAGTTCTGCCTTGCGGTACTCAGATGGCGCTCTTTGACATGCCCATATCCCTTGATCTGCTCGGGTATGCGTGCCACCTCAATGGCTGCTGCAAGGTTATCGGGGGTCAATGCGGTCAGGATTTCCTCCAGACTGGACCGGTACTCCCGGATAAGGGCGCGCTCCACGCGCCGCTCCTCGGTCTTGCCGAAAACGTCCAAGGCCGTTCCGCGCAGCCCCTTGAGTTTTGCCAGAAACTTGAAAGCGGTCAGCATCAAAGGGCCGAACTTGCGTTTTTGCAACTCACCTTTGTCATTGCGCGCGCTCATCAGAGGCGGCGCCAGATGGTAGTGGAGTTTGTACTCGCCCTCAAAGAGGAGGCCGATTTTCTTGTGGAAATCAGCGTCTGTGTGCAGACGCGCGACTTCGTATTCATCTTTGTAGGCCATCAGCTTGAAGAGGTTGCGGGCAACCGCTTCGGCCAGCTTGAGCGACACCGACGGCCCGGCCTGAGGCGTCGCTTGCAGAGCCAGCTTCGCTTCCGCAAGGCGAATCTTTTCTACAAAGGCTTCATACGTTTGCGCGTAATTGGCGTTCTGGTAGGCGGTTAAAAATTGAACCCGACGGGCAACCAGGCCCTCCAAGGACTCTCGCTTCTTGAATTCAACCGTCTGCAACGGGGAAAGCAATTGTTCGACGGCAGGCCAGTTGTGCGCCGCCTGGCGACCCCACTCGAAAGCAGCCTTGTTCTGGTCTACCGCGACCGCATTAAGCTCCATGGCGCGCAACAAAGAGGCTTTGTGCAGCGGTATCCAGCCTTTTTGCCAAGCAAAACCCAACATTAACGGGTTGGTAAATATGCTGTCCCCCATCAGCCGCGTCGCCACTGCATCGGCATCCAGTACGCCTAGCCGGTCCTTGCCAACCACTTGGGTAATCTCAGCTGCGCAAGCCAGCGCAGGATTGTCCCAGTTGGCGTTTTTGACAAAGGCTGCCGTGGGCGTGCTGTGGCCGTTCAAAGCCACATGCGTGCGCCCCGTACGCATGCGCAAGAGGGTTTCTTTGCCTGCAGCAACGATGGGGTCACATGCAATGACCAGGTCGGCCGCCGCCATGCTCACGCGGGTGGTGTGAATATCCGCCTGGTTCGCCCCGATCAGGACATGGCTCCAGGTCGCGCCGCCCTTTTGCGCCAGACCACCCGCGTCCTGCGTGACTATGCCCTTGTCCTCCAGGTGGGCGGCCATGCCCAGCAACTGGCCAATCGTGATCACGCCAGTGCCGCCCACACCCGCCACCACAATGCCCCAGGCAAGGCCCTGGCGCAGTTCAGGCATTACCGGCTCGGGCAAAGCGCCAAACTCGAAGGGTGATGCGGCTTTGGTGTTGGCCTTTTTCTTCAGCTGACCGCCCTCCACCGTGACAAAACTGGGACAAAAGCCTTTCAGGCAGCTCATGTCCTTGTTGCAACTGCTTTGGTTGATACGCCGTTTACGGCCAAATTCAGTCTCCAAAGGCTCCACGGACAGGCAGTTGCTCTGCACGCTGCAGTCGCCGCAGCCTTCGCACACCAATTCATTGATCACCACACGCACAGCCGGGTCAACCATCGTGCCGCGCTTGCGCCTGCGGCGTTTTTCTGTGGCGCAGGTCTGGTCGTAAATAATGACCGTGGTGCCCTTGATGGCGCGAAACTCGCGCTGAACGGCATCAAGCTGGTCACGGTGTTGCACGGCCACACCCTCAGGTAAACCCAGAGCACCACCCGGACCGCTGACTTTCTTCAAGTGGTCGTATTTTTCTGGCTGATCTGTGACAACTACTATTTTGATAGCGCCTTCGGCCCGCATACTCTGGGCTATCTGCATGACGGAGTGTCCGGATCCGGACAGGGCACCTTCGGCAGAGGCCCGCTCGCCCACCGGCTGGCCGCCAGTCATGGCCACGGCATCGTTGTAAAGAATCTTGTACGTGATATTCACGCCCGCCGCAATGCTCTGGCGCACGGCCAGCAGACCACTGTGGAAATAGGTGCCGTCGCCCAGATTGGCAAAGATATGGGTGTCGGTGCTGAACGGTTGCTGACCAATCCAGGGCACACCCTCACCGCCCATCTGGGTAAAGCCTACCGTGCTTCGGTCCATCCAGATCGACATGAAGTGGCAACCGATTCCCGCCATGGCGCGTGAGCCCTCAGGGACGCGTGTTGATGTGTTGTGCGGGCAACCCGAGCAGAACCAGGGCTGGCGATCGGCTTTGACTTCCAGCACCTGCATGGCTCGCTCTTTGGCGTCCAGAATCGCCAGCTGACTGTCGATGCGAGCCACCATATCTGCGTCCAGCCCCAGTTTTTTGACGCGCTGGGCAATGGCCCGTGCAATCAGCGCTGGGGAAAGGTCGGCGTTGGCGCGAAGCAGGGTGTTGGCGCTCGGGTTGGGCATGGACCATTCGCCCCCACCGCCATAGGGGTCGCCACCCTGGACTTCATTGAACTTGCCCAGCACGTTGGGCCGCACATCAGAGCGCCAGTTGTACAGCTCCTCTTTGAGCTGGTACTCGATAACCTGGCGCTTTTCTTCAACGACCAGCACCTCTTGCAAACCGCTGGCGAATTCGCGCGTGAGTCGCGCCTCAAGCGGCCAAACGACACCCACCTTGTGCACCCGAATCCCCAACTGGCGGCACGTTGCGTCGTCCAGACCCAGGTCAATCAAGGCCTGGCGGGTGTCGTTGTAAGCCTTGCCGCTGGCCATCACGCCCCAGCGGTCCTGCTTGCTTTCAATGGCATTGAAATTCAACCGGTTGGCGCGGATGTAGGCCAACGCGGCGTACCATTTGGTATCAAACAGACGTGCCTCCTGGTCCAGCGCGGCGTCTGGCCAGCGGATGTGTACACCGCCGGGTGGCATCTGGAAATCTGTGGGCAGCTGGATCTGAACGCGCTGGGGATCAATCATCACGGTGGCACTGGACTCCACGATTTCCTGAATCGTTTTCATGCCGGCCCAGACTCCTGAGAAACGGCTCATGGCAAACGCATGAATCCCAAGATCAAGGATTTCCTGCGCGGAGGACGGAAAGAAAACCGGGGTGCCGCAGGCCTTGAAAATGTGGTCACTCTGGTGCGCGGCTGTGCTGCTTTTGGCAACGTGGTCGTCACCCGCCACCGCAATTACCCCGCCCCAAGGCGTGGTACCGGCCATATTGGCGTGTTTGAACACGTCAGAACAGCGGTCGACACCCGGGCCCTTGCCGTACCAGATGCCAAACACACCATCAAACTTGTTGGTCCCAGGCGGGGCAAATCCCAGTTGCTGTGTGCCCCAAAGGGCAGTGGCCGCCAGCTCTTCATTGACGCCGGGCTGAAACACAATGTTTTGCGCTTGCAAATACTTGCGCGCCGCCCACAAGGACTGGTCATATGTACCCAGAGGAGAGCCCCGGTAACCACTGATGAAGCCGGCGGTATTTTTACCCGCTAACTGGTCGCGCAAGCGCTGCAGCATCGGCAACTTGACCAGGGCTTGAACACCGCTCATGAAAGCACGGCCATAGTCCAGCGAATATTTGTCATCCAGGGTTACGGCTTCCAGTGCCTTTCGGATGGACTCGGGCAAGGGTGCATTCATCGGGGTTGTCTCCTGTCGGCTTGGCAGTTATGGAGTGTCAGTGTAGGCGCAGAAAGCCGGAAAGCAAAAGGTGCACCTCATCAGGATTTTGGCCACAGTACCCACAGTTGGAGCGGCTGCTTGAGTCGGCCCGCAAGTTCTGCCGCTGCCGGGCCCCAGCCTGTGAAGTAATCCGCACGCACCGCGCCCACAATGGCACTGCCCGTGTCTTGGGCCTGAACCAGCCTCTGGAGTTGAATTTGTGGGCCGCTGGAGGCCAGCCAAACCGGCGTGCCATAGGGGATGCTCAGCGGATCAACCGCAATCGAGCGGCCGGGCGTAAGCGGAACACCCTGAGCACCCCGGGGGCCAAAACCGGCGTCGAAATCGCTCAAGGGCTCCTCACGAAAAAAAACCACACGGGGATTACTCCAGAGCATGTCATTCACACGCGTCGGGTTTTGCGTCACCCAGGCCTTGATGCCGGGCCATGAGGCGTCACGGATCAGGCCCTGATCGAGCAGCCAACGCCCGACGCTGCGGTAAGGTTGTTCGTTCGAGGCTGCGTAAGCCAGCCTAACCATGCGCTGCGTGCCATTGGCCTCCAGGACGCGAAGCCGTCCAGAACCCTGGATTTGCAATGTCAGGGCGTCCACCGGATCGGCCAGATAAGCAATTTCACGGCCGCGTAGCAAGGCCTGAACCTGGGGCTGGGTATCCATTTCCTGACGCGAAAACCAGGGTTTGCGCTGGTTCAGCGTTACCGGTGGTTGGAACAACGGCACAGAATAATCTGCCGTGGGCACACGGCTGGCTTCCAGGATGGGCTCATAGTAGCCGGTCAGCAAGCCCTCTTGGGGACCGGTGCGTGCTTCTACCCGGTAAGGTTGCAGACGATTTTGCATCCAGGCCAGCTGGGCCTGGTTGTCGACAATGCTCAGTTGGCGCACTTCGGTGCACAGGGCCACAAAAGCCGCCGCGGGCTTTTCGCAGCTCTTGAGCCACGCGTTCCAGGCCTCATGCAGCGGGTCATCGGCGAGGCCGGGCAGTTCACTCCAAGGCACAGGTGTCCAACGGCTACGGGTTTGCTCAATGACGGCCTGCGCAACATCAACTGAAAGAACCGTCGAGGTGGCTTTAACCCCAAGCGCGGCAGTAGAACCAAGCGGGGG
>JBILKC010000041.1:0-12678 GCA_044376885.1 Hylemonella sp.
TTGGGTAACTGGGTAAGGGTACTGATTTGCATGAGTGCTGCACCTTGGGAGCCGAAGGTCGAAAGGGTTCGCAGTAGCTGTGCCGCTCGGGTAATGCTTTGTAATCCTTCGCTTTTAAGTGAACTTGTCATGGGTACGGGAGGGTCGGGATATCCCGGGAGCTGAAAGTACAGAACATGCCAATCTTACAAAGTATTCCACTAACCGGAATATTGCCACCGAGCCCTTCAGGCCTTCCTGGTCGAGGGCGTTTCCTGATTGCCAAGTCAAAACCCAGCGTGCATACTGATTCGGGAAAATTCATAGCGAATTTCTTTTGGTTCCATATAACAAGACACCATGATGAGACAACGAAGGGCTACATCACATGACAGTATCTAAGCGTAAATTTCTGGCTTGCCTGGGTTTTGGCCTGCTTGCCAGTGGCACAACGTTATCGGTTCAGGCGCAAAGTTATCCTCAGCGCCCGATCAAAGCCATCGTGCCTTATGCCGCTGGCGGCTTCTCGGACCAGGCCAGCCGTATCATTGCAGAGGCCATGTCCAGAAACCTCGGTCAGCCCATCGTGGTTGAAAACCGCGCCGGCGGTGGGGGCCGGATAGGCAGTGAAGCGGTCAGCAAAATGACGCCGGACGGTTATCAGCTGCTCATGACCACCAACGGGACCAAGACCTACATGGCAGTGGTTGAAAAGTCCTTGTCCTATGACCCTGTTAACGATTTCACGCCCATCTCATTGGTTGGTAAATATGGCTTGCTGATGGTGGTTAACCCATCGGTTCCCGCCAAGACGCTGCCGGAATTTCTGGCTTACGCCCGTGATGCGAAAAATAAAGGCAAGATCAATTACGCCACTTCGGGGATGGGCAGTGGCCTGCATTTTGCTGGCGAATTGTTCAATGCCATGGGGAAAACCGAGATGGTGCATGTGCCTTACAAAGGTTCGGGGCCGGGTATGCTGGATGTTCTGGCGGGAGTTTGCCAAGTCATTTTTGATGGCGCGGCGAAACCTCAAATCGATGCAGGCAAAGTCCGATTGTTGGGCACTACCAGTTCAGTGCGTGATCCGCGTTACCCGGATGTGCCCACACTCAGCGAAGGAGGATTGACCGGTTACGATCTGACGTATTGGGTGGGAATTTTTGCCCCCAAAGGATTGCCTCCCGAAATTCAGTCACGCCTGAATGCCTCAGTCAAAACCGCTCTTGCCGAACCGGATGTGCAGCGCAAGCTCAATGGCATGGGCATGACCTTAGAAGGAAGTACACCTGAGCAAATGGTCCAGGAAATTCGTACCGAAACCGCCAAGCTGCGTCAGATCGCGGCCTCGATCCCGGGCGGGGTGAACTGATGAACCTCGATTTGAATAACGGAGTTTTGCGCCCCCAGGACCGCTTGCCGTTTTCGGCTATCGTGAACCGTCCACGATTACAACTGCCTGAGGGTGTTCGCCTAGTGGTCTGGCCGGTGGTCAATATCGAAGAGTGGGATATCTCCCGGCCAATGCCGCGCATGGTGTCGCCGCCGCCCGGTGGACAGGCACCGGTGCCTGATGTGCCCAATTGGACCTGGCACGAATACGGTATGCGCGTTGGCGTGTGGCGGCTCATGGACGCTTTCAGGAACGTGGGTGTCCGCCCTACTCTTTCCATCAATGCGAAAGTCTGTGAAACCCGCCCGCAGGTGACTCAGGCCGCACTCGATGCGGGTTGGGAGTTTATGGCGCATTGCTATGAGCAAATCCCGATTCAGAAAATTCCTGATGAGCGGGCCATGATGGCCCACACGCTGGATGTGCTCACCCGATTTACGGGCGTACGTCCGGAAGGCTGGCTCGGCCCAGGACGAAGCCAGACCCTGGAGACCCCCGACCTGATCAAAGAGCTGGGGATGAAATGGTTCGGTGACTGGGTGCTTGATGATCAACCGCAATACGTTCAGACCAAGCATGGCCCATTGGTTTCTGTGCCATACACCATCGAGCTCAACGATATCAACATCATGCTGACTTCGCACGAGCGCTCGGACGCGATGCTGCTGCGCACGAAAGATGCTTTTGACCGGTTATATGCAGAGTCTGAAAGTGGCGCCCGCATCATGGCTTTTGGGGTGCACCCTTACATCTCGGGGGCTTCGCACCGTATCCGTTATTTTGAAATGATGCTGGAGTTTTTGGCCAGTCAGCCTGGCGTGGTGTTCTGGAACGGCTCGGAAATCAGCAATTGGTTTGAGCAAGCCAATCCGCTTGCTACACCTTCTCATGTCTCTTCAAAAATTTCCTGAAACCCCCTTTGGCGGGCAGCTTGACCTGCCGTTGCATGCGCTGTCGATAGCGCAAGCCTCCTTTCAGATCAGGCAACAGATAATTACGCCGGTGCAATTGGTCCAGGCCCATATTGAACGGATTGAACGACTTGACGCGCAGACGCATGCATTTGTAACGCCAACGCTGGATGAAGCTTTACATGCAGCGTATCAGTCCACACGTGAGCTAAAGCAAGGTCAATACCGAGGGCATTTGCATGGCATACCCGTCGCACACAAGGATGTGTTCCTCACTCAGGGTATACAAACAAGCGCGCATTCCCGGCATTTGCGAGATTGGATACCTGAAGTCAGCGCCACATTGGTGACCGGTCTGGCGCGTCTGGGCGCTATCAGCTTGGGTAAATTGGCTTGCCATGAGTTTGCCTTTGGTTCGCCTGGGCCCGAGGATGTGTTTTTACCCGCGCGCAATCCCTGGAATCTTGCGCACATGCCAGGAAGTTCCAGCAGCGGCTCGGGTGCTGCCGTCGCAGCAGGGTTTTGTCTTGCAGCCACGGGTACCGACACCGGCGGCTCAATCCGGCATCCTGCAGCCGCCTGTGGTTTGGTAGGCCTGAAACCTTCACGCCATACCTACCCCTTGTCTGGCGTTATTGCCTTGGCGCCTTCGCTAGATGTGGCCGGGTTTTTGACCAGAACTGCGCTTGATCAGGCTATCATCTGGGACGCTTGGCATGGCACCAATGTGGCGGACCTGTGCGAAGCTGATACGCAGCGCTCGGTACTTAAAGGCTTGCGCGTCGGAGTCCCGGAAGGGCTCTGGAAAAACCCGCAGACTGGTCAGGCTACGCACGACCCGCAAATTCAGGCGTGCTTTGAATTGGCCTTGCAGAAAATGCAGGCCCAAGGCGCACAGGTCGTGGCTGTGAACTTGCCACCACAGCACCAGGTGGTTCAGGCTGCCAACACCATTATTTCTTTCGAAGCCTTTCAACAACTTCAGCACATCTTGCGTGAACACCCAGAAAATCTGGGTCATGGGCTGCGGAAAAAATTGGAGAATGCCGCGCTTGTTAGTCTTAACGACTACCACGCTGCCCGCGTGCAGGCTGATGCATGGCAGCATGAGATCAGCGTCTTGATGTCCGGGCAAGTTGATGTGCTGATGTGGCCGGGTCGGGAAGCCTTGCCTGAGACCTTGCAGTCCCTGATGGACAACCCTACCGCGCAACGCAGTGCATGCAATCGTTTGTTCAGTCTGACCGGACACCCTGCGTTGACTTGTCCGATGGGCGTTTCAGATGAAGGCTTACCCATGGCTTTGCAAATAGGCTGTGCATTAGGCAGCGAGAGTCGACTAATGCAAGTGGCCCACGCCTTTGAATCCGTTATCGCCTGGCGATTACCCGAGTTGTTGGCTTAAGACCTGCGCTCAGCAAGGAAAAGGGGCGATGCCAGACACGGCGTTATCAGGAAGGCCCCGACGCGTGGTGTTCATCACCATGGCCAGCAAGCTGTAGTAACCGCAATGGGCTGTCATGTCGATGACGCCTTGGTCGCCGAACATCTTTTGTGCTGCTGACCAGGTGACATCGCTCACCGACTGGTTGTGCAGCAACTCTTGTAAAAAGTCGTACACCACTATTTCTTCGTCTGTCATGTTCGGTGGACGCCGGCCTTGTGCAATTGCGTCGCAGGTTTCTTCGCTCACACCCGCTTTTATGGCGATAGGTTTGTGGATATGCCACTCCACCGGCTGTGACCAATGGCGTGCCACCACCAATACGGCCAATTCAGAATTATGCAAACCCACGGTGTTGTCATAGCGCAGGTATTCGCCCACCTTTTGCAGGCGGCGCATTAACTCGGGGCTGCGCATCAAGGGCACAAAGGGTCCGCTGAGCTTGCCTCGAGGACCGCTGATAAGCTCGTCGACCGCTGCACGCTGGTCGTCGGTCATCTGGTCACGGGACATTTCTGGTAGGCGATCAGTTTTGCTTGATGTCATCGAAGTGTCTCATTTATCGGATTTAAATGGTCAGGCCTATGTATAAAGAGTCTATTTTCCTCAAACCAGTCAGTGCCGGTAGGCAACTCTGCGTTGCCTTAGTTAATTGGCAGCGACGATGTTTTCCAACGTCAGCGGAAGTTTTCTGACACGTACCCCGAGAGCGTCATAGACTGCATTGCCAATGGCCGCTGCTGTGGGGCCCTGTGTGGCTTCACCGGCTCCGACGGCAGGCTGATCCGGCCGGTCGATGATACTGACGATCACTTTTGGCACTTCCGAAAACTTGAGAATGGGATAGTCTTCCCAGCTGCGCGTGGTGATGGCTTCAGACGTGAACATCAGTTGCTCCATCAAGGTCCAGCTGCAGCTTTGAACCGCCCCGCCTTCGAGCTGGCTCCGCACGCCGTCCGGGTTGATAACCAGTCCTACATCGGCCGCCACAGAGATGTCTGTCACGCGAATCGAAGCGCCTGCCAAGATGCGGACCGCTACAGCGCACCAGGCACCGGTATTCTTGTAGCGTGCGTAGGCAAAGCCGCGACCAACGCCTTCATTGTCTTGCGAGTGGTCATGCCACCACGGTGCCTGTGCGATGGCTTTTTCAACAACGTCGCGCGCTCGTGGGTCACTCAGGTGCTGTAGACGAAATACAACCGGGTCTTGCCGTGCCGCAAAAGCCAGTTCGTCCATGAAACATTCGATAGCCCACACGTTGGTGTAGCCGCCCAGGGCCCGGATAGCGGACGTACGAATTGGCATTTCAAGAAGGCGGTGGTAAACCACCTTATAGCCGGGCAGATCGTACAGGGGCAAGGAATTCCGGTCGCCACCGCCACCTGCCGACATGGGTGGATCCAACGACACCGGAGTAGTAAAAGGGTTGGCAATCTCAGCTGCAGCCACAAAAGCCAGATTGCCCGGAGCTGAACGTCCGGGACGTGAGGTGTAGCCGTTAGACCAGAGGGTATGTGTCCAATGGTGAATGCTGCCGTCAGGAGCCAGGTCGGCCTCGAGCTTGACGAGGTGAGCCGAGCCGCTGGGACCGCAGCTGAGTTCGTCCGCACGAGACCAGAGTAGTCGCACTGGCCGCCCTTTGGACTGACGCGCAATCAGGGCAACGTCAAATGCCACATCGTCTGCCGGGTTGTGGCCATAGCAGCCGGCCCCTTCGACATGGTGAACTACCAGTCTGGGAACCTCTGCGCTCTCAAATTCGCGACGCAGGTAGACATCGATATCGGACTTGAGGTTGTAGATGCCTTGACTGTGCGACCAGATATCGAGCTTGTTGTCCTTCCAGTGGGCCAGCGCACAAGAAGGTCCAATAGACGCATGGGCAATATAGGGCCGCTGGTACCAGGACTCAAAATGTGTCAAATCCCGGGGTGGTGCTTGTTGGGCTATTACTTCGCCGACAACCCGTTCTTCGCTTGGAGTGGAAGTGAGAAAGGTTTGCAGATCGGTGCAGTCGGGCATTGTTGCGGGCAGGTGCCAAGTGACCAGTTTTTCGAGGCGCGTAATGGCTGCTACCGCCACCTCTTCCCGTTCGGCGAGTACCCCGATAAAAGAGCCATCGCGGACCAGCTCTACGTCGGGAAAGTCCTGCTTGAAGCTGGCTTCGTTGACCTCCAGCAGGCGACCTGCCCGATTGGGTGCACGCAGCAGGCGGCTGTGCAGCATGTCGGGAATCACCATGTCCTGGATGAAACTTGAACCACCAAAAAGTTTTTTCTTCAAATCCAGTCGTTGCACGGGTATCCCGACGTAACGGTGAGCACTGGCCTGCTGAAAATTTGCACCCATAGCAACCTTCTCAGCACTCAGATCGTCCAGGTGCAGGTCCCAGTAGCTCATGACCAGGGCACTTGAAGTAGAACGGAACACCCCGTTTTCGACACGCACGCTGTCGGCTTCCACTGAACAAATTGCGCAAAAGCGCTCAATGGCAAGTGCGCTTAGGGTGGCGCAGGCCATGCGGACTGCCTCGCCGGAATGCTCGATGGAAAAGCTGCCTGAAGTCACGCCTTCGTCAGGGCTGTCCTGGGTATTGATGCTGCCTAGACTGATTTGGCTCAGTGAAACGCCCAGTTCTTGTGCTGCTATCTGGGAAAGGGCGGTAGAAATTCCCTGGCCGAAGTCGACCTTGCCAACTCGCAGCGTCACCTTGCCGGTCACGCGGAAGTCCAGCCAATGACCCAAAGTCGGGTTTTTGTCCAGGCTGTTCTTGACAAAGCCCCGTGCTTGAATGACCTCGCTCATAGGGATTGGACTTTCTCAAGTGCAGCCATGACGGCTTTGATGATTCGCGGCTGGCTGCCGCAGCGGCAAAGGTGCTTATCCAGTGCCTTGCAAACATCAGCTTCGGAGACGTGCTTGCCGCTGTCGACCAGTGCAACTGCGCTCATCAAAATACCACTCAGGCAAAAACCGCACTGGCCAGGCTGCTCAGCAAGTATTGCCGCCTGAACTGGGTGTGGGTGCTCTGGCGAACCCACGCCTTCGGGTGTGGTTACCTTTTTCCCGTCAAGCGCCCAGAGGGGTAAGTTACAGCTGGTGGTCGGCACGCCATCGACCAGTACGGTGCAGGAACCACAATGACCTTCACCGCAACCCATTCGTACACCTTTCAGATTGAGGTCGTTGCGAAGCGCGTAAATAGCCTGTACGTTAGGCGCGACATCGCAGCTGCGCTGCGCCCCGTTGATTGTTAAATTCATGTTGAAAAAATCCTTGTTCGTCTGTAAAAGTTTTCTTGCTGGTCGTGGCGACAATGGTTTGTGCTGCAGGTGAACGTTGGTATTCTTGATGGGTTAATGCCTTCATGCCAATTTCATGCCATTGAGCCACTTTGATTCAATACAAAAAAGGATTTGGAAAATGTCGAAAACCATTGATGGACTTATTGAAATACGCGATGCAAAAGTACTCTACCTCACCATAGACCGACCGGACGACCTCAATCGGTTGAGTCCAGAACTGATAGACCATCTGAGTACCCGGTTGGCAGAGTTGCGCGAAGACCCTGACATCCATGTGTTGGTGATAAGCGGTGCAGGTGACGAGTTTTTCTCTATGGGGCTGCTCAACCCAGCCATTCGCGCCAGCCTCACCAAAGAGGACGTCATAAGGTTGGTCCGTCGAGCCAATGTCGTCTTTGACGCTTTGGAGGCCTTGCCCCAGATTGTCATTGCAGCCATCAACGGCAAGGTCATGGCGGGTGCTGTTGAACTTGCGTTGGCTTGCGACTTGCGTTACGTGGCTGCGCACGCCACCTTGCAGATGCCAGAGGCGGGCTGGGGCGGTTTTCCCGGGGCGGGTGCGCCTGTACGCCTGCCTGTGCTGCTGGGAAAGGCCAGGGCGTTGGAGCTTATTTGCACAGCAAGGGAGATTGACAGTGCAGAAATGCATCAACTCGGACTGGTTCAGGGTGTTTACCCAAGTGCTTCGTTCAGTACTGAAGTGGCCAAGCTGGCACAGACCATTGCCAACAACGGTCCACTGGCCATAAGGGGGGCCAAACGCATCATGGCCGTTAGGCAGGAGCCCGGGCTGCGGGCTGCCCGTGAATTGTCTGACGCTTTGCGCCATGCGTTGGAGTGGAGCCAGGACGTTGATGAGGGCATGGCCGCTCACAAGCAGAACAGGTTCCCCAACTTTCTTGGCCGATGAGCGCTGCCCCATTCGGATGAAGTACGAAAAATAATGGCGAAAGCTTACTGAGACACGTTCAGGTTGGCGTCTTTAATCACCTTGCCCCACTTGTCATGCTCGGCCCGGACCAATGCACCAAACTCTTCAGGCGTGCTGCCTGACAGGTCTACTGCCTGATCAGCCAGTCTCTTGATCAGCTCAGGGTCTTTCAATACCTTGCCAATCTCGGCATTCAGTCGGGAAATAACGGCGGCGGGTGTATTTACTGGGGCTAGCAAACCCATCCAAGCGCCCGAGTCCAGCTGTGGATAGCCAGCCTCTGCCATGGTTGGCACGTTTGGTAATGCCGAAGATCGGCGTTTTCCACTCACGGCCAAGGCCTTGATTTTTCCACCGCGCACCAGCGGTACCCCAGCACCAGCAGCAAATACGATGAGTTGCACCTGTTCACCCATAAGGGCTGACAAAGCGGGTGCGCCACCTTTGTACGGGATGTGCAGCATGTCGAACTTGCCCAGCAACTTCAGCTGCTCAGCAGCCAGATGTCCCGAGCTGCCAGCGCCTACCGATGCATAAGAGATCGTTCCAGGTTTGCTCCTTGCCACATTAATGAAGGCGGCAATATCGTTGGCAGGAAAGGCGGGACTGGTTGCCAAAAGGAGGGGAATGCTGCCGATGAAGGAGACCGGAGCTAGATCCTTAAAGGTGTCGTAACGCAGATCCGTTTTGTAGATGTGTGGGTTGACCGCATGCGAGTCAAATGCAAACAAAAGGGTATGACCATCTGGAGCCGAGTTGACGACAAACTCTGCTGCGAGCGTTCCACCGGCGCCGCTCTTGTTGTCGATCAATACCGGCTGTCCCAGCGCTTCAGATAATTTGGGCCCTATCACTCGGGCTGTTGTGTCGACCACACCACCTGGCGCAAAAGGGATCACCAGTCGAATGGGTTTATTGGGAAATCCTTGCGCCAAGCTGGTGGCGGACATGGAGAGAGTCAGCAATAGGGTGCTTAAAGGCAGTACGAATTGATTAAGCGAGACGATTTTCAAATGCAACTCCAGGAAAAAAGAATTGAACAAGGGCTAAAAGCGCGGTTCAGATCTGCAGCGAATGAGGGTTACGGCAGCTGCTTCTTAACCAAATGCGTTGAGCGTTTTTCCACCCGCTTGGACCGGGTGGGCATGAATCAAAATAACCGCCATCACGCAAGGCGCGGTACCTCGGTTGATCCAGTTGTGCACAGTGCCGCGCTGCACCATGACATCGCCTTGCTTGAGGTGAACCTCTTCACCGCTTTCGAGTTCCATGTCGATCTCACCTGAGATCACAACGATGTAGTCAATGCTGTCAGTCCGGTGAACACGTTGCTGAACCCCGGGATGAAAATCCAAAATTCGAAAAACCGACCCATTTTCGATCATGGTGAATTTACCAGGACGTTGACCCTTGTCTTCTTGGGATGAGTTGTCCGCAGGAACAGTGTCGGTGGTCCAGATATTGCAAATTTGGCCATTGGGACGGCCTTCTTTGAAATGGGTACAGATCTCGTCAATCTTGACGATGGCTTTGCCCTGCTCGTCGTGACCAGTAACGACGCGTCGGATGTTGGGGGTTTTCATGGTGTGATTAAAAAGTGCGTGGCTTGCAATTGCGCATTTAACGAAGACTTAGACAGAGCGGGCCTCTACGCGATGCATGAAATCGGCTAAAGCTTGCGCTAACTCGGGCTCCTGTTCTGACCAGGCCGAGAAGGGCAACAGCGGTACGTCTTGATCCTCAATAGGCAATTTGTACAACTCACAGCCGGGAATCAAACCGGCAGCGGCTATGCCGTTGACCGATGCGTGGGTGTTGTCATTACCAGGCACGACCAGGCTAGGAACCTGGATAGATCGAAGCGCCTCATCCGTCATTCCCAACACTGGCTTGCGGGGCCCTTGCAAAAAAATGTCCAGCCAATGGCTCATCACCCGGATGTAGTGGGCCGGGTCCATTCCCATCAGGTAATCCAGGTTCCTGGGGTTGGCCTTGATGCGTTCCTGGTATTGCTCGGTCGCGCACACGGCTGCCATGCCGCCTTCTTGAGCCGCACGAATAAATTGACGGTAATACATTTCCGGTAAACGCCCGGCGGCAAAGTCTCCACCAGTGATTCGCATAAGAAGCAAGCCTTTGACATCATCAGGATGCCGGAGGTACACAAGCATGGACATGCGGGCACCAGACGATGTACCCCCAATGTAGGCAGGTAGTGCGCCGAGGTGACCCAGCAGAGCGATCAGGTCATCAGCGGCGATTTCCTCTTCGCCATCCTGGCCTTCAATCACCACATCTGAAGCGCCGGTGTTGCGTCGGTCATGCAGTACCACGCGAAAGCCCTTGGCGGCCAGTTTGTGCGCAAATGGAATGAACTCTGGATAGCCACGCCGCCCGCCAGTGGTCAGCGCCACGTAGGGCCCGGTCTCACCCACCACCTCATAGTTCATGTTGAAGCCACGGATTTTTAAAAGAGGCATGTTTTGTAAGCTCAAACAAAAAACGAGATTGTCCTTGAATTTAAAATAGTCCGGTAGTTTGCTGATGCTCTAGTCATGGATTGTCTGAAGTTGCGTTTTGGGATTTGAAACGGCCAAGCAGGTCTGATCCTCAAAGACGTGGGTATCCTACACGGCATTACGCCGGAAATTGACAAACTTCAGGAAAACGATGCAACTCAGCAAGCCGGCAAAGAAGCACCAGACTGAAATGAACCAGGCGGCGAAAAACGCGTAGGTGATCATCGAAGAGACAAGCGCTGCAATCCCGAAAAGTCGAACACTGGCTGAGCTTGAAAGCAGTGGTGCTAAACATGTACCCAGCAGGTACAGCAAAGTAGCCGGGATAACATGGAGGTGAGCAAATGCGTAAGCAATATGTTGCCCTTCAACGTGTGCAATAACAGGCCGATCGAGCATCGCCCCGAGCAAGAATACACTGACAAGCAAGCCTGCAATCCCGATCATCAAGATGGCCTTGCGCCGCCATGCAACCGTCTCAAACATCCAGATTGCAAGAGGAATATAAACTGGCCACAGCACTTGAGAAAAGACTGAATAGGCCATCGTCAGAAATTCAATCGATAGCGGACCATAAGATTTATCGGGCGCCTTCAAAGCCAGCCAGATCAATCCCTCGATGAACTGTTGCATCCCAAACATGACAGGAACAAGCGCATAAAGCATATTGCGTCGCTCACCTGCCCGGCATGCGCAAATACCTCCCGCCACCAGCAATGCTGTTGCCGAGGTGAAGCTGGCCGAAGCGGAAAAGCACATCCCAGACCATAGCATGCCCGCCCCAAGCCGCCTATGCCATCTCCAATCCTAGGGTTAACGCGATTCAGTAAGCTCGCTTGCACCGATATCATTCATTGATACTCAATAAATCAAAAATGTCGTGCTGCCTTGGCTACACGTCTGAACCCTTCCCATCATGAGCAAAGTGATCATCACATGCGCAGTGACAGGCGCTATTCATACCCCTTCCATGTCACCTTACCTTCCGGTGACACCGGAGGAAATTATCGAAGCTGCAGTTGGAGCTGCGCAAGCGGGGGCAGCCATCATCCACCTCCATGCGCGTGACCCCCTAACCGGCAAGCCCGACCAGAGCCCCGATGCCTTCGGCAAATTTTTGCCGCAGATCAAAGAGCGTACGCAAGCCGTCTTAAATCTGACCAGTGGCGGATCACCGTTCATGAAGATCGATGAACGGATCCAGCCTTCATTGCGGTTTTCGCCTGAGGTCGCATCGCTCAATATGGGTTCTTTCAACTTTGCCCTGTTCCCGATGCTCGAGCGCTTTACGGAGTTCAAGCACGATTGGGAGCGAAAGCATCTGGAAGACAGTCGTGATTTGATTTTCCGAAACACCTTCAAGGACATTGAGTACGCTTTAGCAGCCTGCTCGGCCAATCAAACCCGGTTTGAATTCGAGTGCTACGACATTGGTCACCTCTACAACCTGGCGCATTTCGCAGAGCGTGGATTGGTCAAGCCGCCCTTTTTCGTTCAGTCTGTTTTCGGCATTCTGGGGGGCATTGGTACCCATCACGAAGATATTGCCCACATGCGACGCACAGCTGACCGCTTGTTCGGCAGGGACTACCAGTGGTCAGTGCTGGGAGCCGGGCGACACCAGCTCCGGGTTGCCGCTATCGGTGCCGGTATGGGCGGCAATGTACGCGTTGGCTTGGAGGACAGCCTGTGGTTGGGGAAAGGTACTCTGGCCAAGAGCAATGCAAGCCAGGTGCATCAGGTGCGGCAGATCATCGAGGGCCTTGGTCTCGAGGTTGCTACCCCGGCAGAAGCGCGCCAGTTGCTTGAACTCAAAGGCGCCGCAAAAGTCAATTTTTGAGTCAGTGTTCGATAATGCAGACCCGCAAGACCTGGTTTCAATATACGCAATGGAGATAGCCATGAAAATCATTGAATCAATCCTCGCGGACAGCGCGTCAATCTCCCAAATCCGACGCGAGATCCATGCTTATCCAGAGCTCTGCTTTGAGGAGTTACGTACTTCGGAACTGGTTGCAAAAAAACTGGAGGATTGGGGAATTCCCTATTTCCGAGGCATGGGAACAACCGGTGTTGTTGGGGTGATCAAAAGTGGGAATTCATCACGCGCTATCGGTTTGAGGGCCGACATGGATGCTTTGCCGATGCAGGAGTTCAACACCTTCGCCCATGCCAGCCAGAACAAGGGAAAAA
>JBILKC010000273.1:0-3822 GCA_044376885.1 Hylemonella sp.
CAGCGTTGAACCCCTGCTGGCAGCCCTGCGCAGTGCGGACCAGCGCGTGGGCCGCGCGGCGCAGCCTCGCCTGAACGCTCTGCAACGGGCCATCAATCGTGATGTGACACGCATCAAGGCCACCACTGTTTCTGATATGCCGGCGCTGTTGATCAGGATGGATGAACTGGTTCGTCTGGCCGATGATGTGCCGCTGGCCAATGCGGTGCTTTCTGCAAATGTGTCCATGTCGGGCGGCGCGTCGAGTACGGATAGCCGCACGGCCTGGTGGCAGCGCAGCCTCAGGGTCCTGGAGGATGAGGCCCGCAAACTTGTGCGGGTCAGCCGGATTGAGCAGCCGGAAGCCGCTTTGCTGTCGCCCGAGCAGTCGTTTTTCCTGCGCGAGAACCTCAAGCTCAAGTTGCTCAATGCACGCTTGGGTTTGTTGGCCCGGCAACTGGACGCTTCCCGGGCAGACCTGGCCAGCGCATCGGTTTTTCTGGGTAAATACTACGACCTTGCTTCACCCAAGACGCAAGCCGCGGTAAACCTGTTGCGACAACTCCAAGTGCAAATGAAGCAGCTTGAACTGCCCCGTGTGGATGAAACCCTGGCTGCACTGGCCACAGCAGCGGCAGGGCGTTAACCATGCGCCTTGCTTTGTGGCTATTGGCTTTGTTTGGTGTTGCTGTAGCCAGCGCGCTGTTTGCCGGCACCAATCCGGGCACGGTGACCCTGTTCTGGCCGCCCTACCGGGTTGACCTGTCACTTAACCTGGTGATCGTGCTGCTGTCTGTATTTTTTCTGACCCTTTACCTGGCGCTGCGGGCACTGTCTGGCTTGCTGTCCTTGCCGTCGCAAGCCCGGCGCTGGCGGGTTCAGCATATTGAGCGCTCCTTGTACATGGGCCTGCTCGATGCGATGGCCCATTTAACAGCCGGGCGTTTTATTCGGGCTCGCAAGGCGGCCCAGGGCGTGCTGGCGCAAGAGCTCACCCTGGTCCAGCATGAGCAGGCTTTGCCCGCTTCGGACCGGCTTCGAGCACTCACACATTTGTTGGCCGCTGAAAGTTCCCACGCCTTGCAGGACAAGGTCTCGCGCGACGAACACATTCGCCTGGGCTTGGACTATGCAGGAAAAATTGACAGCCCAGAGGTGCGCGAAGGTTTGCAGCTGCGCGCTGCGCGCTGGGCTCTTCATGAGCGCGATCCCCAGGCGGCTTTGCAACGCCTGAACGAGCTGCCTCAGGGGGCCGCTCGCCGCACGCTGGCGCTGCGCTTGCGCTACAAGGTGGCGCGTCTTGCAGGCCAAACAGAAACAGCGCTGGAGTTGGCGCGTCTGTTGACCAAGCACCGGGCGTTTTCGCAACTGGCCGGCCTAAGCATTGCGCAGGGTTTGGCCGTGGAATTGATCACATCAGCACATGACGCCACCCAGGTCATCAAGGCATGGCAGCGTTTGGATAACGCGGAGCGATTGATGCCCCAAGTGACGATTACCGCTGCCGAGCGGCTGGTTTTGAATGGTGGTGATGTTGCTATGGCCTTGCAGTGGCTGCTACCGCTCTGGGGGGACTTGACCCAGGCTTCAAGCATGGCACCAGAGCAGCGGGTGAACCTGGTGCTGGTGCTGGAGTTGTGCTTTTCACGCATGCAGACGGAGCCCGATGTGGCCTGGCTGACACGTATTGAGACCGCTCAGCTCGCCAAACCCCGGGATCCCCTGCTGATGTATTTGGCTGGAATGACCTGCATGCGACTGAGCCTGTGGGGGAAATCCCTGCAGATGCTTAAACTGGCCATCACCCTGCTCAAGGACGAGCGCCTGATTCGTAACGCCTGGCGGGGCATGGCCAAATTGGCCGAGCAGCGCGAAGACCCTGTTGCCGCCCTTGAGGCCTGGCGGCTGGCCGCACGCTGAAAGCCCAGAGCGCACTGGCAATGAAAAACGGGGCCGATGGCCCCGTTTTTTAATCAAACCGGTTCCCCGGTCTGTTCATTCAGCCTGCTGTTTCTTCAAACGGCAGTTTCATGTCACGCAGGTCGCGCTTGGTTTCTACCAGCACCAGCGGACCGGCATCTATCACCACGGCTGGCGGGCGCTCACGAGGGACATGCGCTGGCTTGGGTTCGGCAGCAATCGCCGCCTGCACCGCAGCGACTTTGGCTGCATCCGAATTGACCCACTGCAAACCCGAGTTCTGGGCAACCTCGTTGAGCGCACTCAAAGGCAACTCATAGGCTTGCACGCGGGGCAAGCCCTTGGCAGCCTGGGGCAATACGGGCATCGAAACAGGTGCTAAAGCGGGCACTAAAGCGGGCGCTGCCTGAACAGTCTCGACGGCGGTAGAAACAGGATCTGCAGGTAATTGCGCGATGGTGCGCTCGCCATTGAAAGGCAAGTCGTTTTGAGCTGTATTGTCCGGTCCGGCATCCACTGCAGCAGGGTCGCGTGGGCTGCGCTCCGGGCTGTCGCCTCGCTCAGCGCGCTCACCCCGCTGGCCGCGCTCGCGGCCGTAGCGGTCACGTGAGCGCTTGTCACGCTGACCTGGTTCGCTTGGGGGACGCAGTCCCTGCTCGGCAGCGCTCAAGCCCTGGCCATCGACCATTGCCGGCTCGATCGATGCCGCGGCATTCAGCTGGCTTGATTCTGCTGCGAACGCGGAAGGCTCTTGCGCCACTGCGGTGTCGCGGCGGCTGGCGTCACGGGGTCCGCGATCCCCCCGGCCGTTCCTGTCGCCCTTATCCGTACGTTCGCCTCGTTCGCCACCACGGCCACGTTCAGTGCGGGGGCTGCGCTCCTGGCGGAGTTCGGGCTTCTGGTCTTCGATGCCAGACGGGGTCTGGCTGTTGACCGACTCGGCCATGTCACGGCTTTGGCCTTCCTCTGCCGTGTTTCGGCCGCCACGTCCGCCGCGACCGCCACGTCCGCCTCTGCCGCGTCCTTCATTGCGGCCTTCACCTCGTGCGTCAACCCGAGCGCCGTCAGGTCTGGTCTCACCACGGCCTTCATTTCGTCCGTCGTTGCGCCCTTCGCCACGTCCTTCACCGCGCGGGGCGTTTCGGCCACCATTGCGCGGCTGACGTGCCGGCTCAGCCGGTGTGGGTGCAGGCGCGGCCGTTGGTGTTTTTGCCGGGGCAGGTGAGCCGCCAAAAAGGGACTTGATCCAGCCAAAAAAGCCGGCTTCCTGCGTTGCAGGTTTGGCTGCAGAGGGGGCTGCATGCGTCCTGGCTGCAGATTCTCTGGCCGGCCCACGGGCATGGGGCTTGGCCAGCTCCGGCTTGTCAGCCTTGGGAATGGCCGCGGGTGCGGGCGCATCAGGCAGCACACCTTTGATGACCGGTGTTTGCTTGTTGGTGGGTTCCTGGGAGCGGCGCGTGACAGAGGTCGGGTCTTCCACTTCCTCGGCCATTTTGTAACTCACTTCCATGCCATCAAGACGCGGGTCGTCGTGTTTGAGGCGTTCAAGCTTGTAATTGGGTGTTTCAAGGTTCTTGTTGGGAACCATCAGCACATTGATGCGCTGCTTGAGCTCAATCTTGGCGATCTCGGTGCGTTTTTCATTGAGCAGAAAGGACGCCACATCGACTGGTACCTGGCACATGACCGAGGCGGTATTGTCCTTCTGGGACTCTTCCTGGATGATGCGCAAAATCTGCAGCGCCGAACTCTCGGTATCCCGAATATGGCCCGATCCGCCGCAACGCGGGCAGGGAATGGAGGCGCCCTCACTCAGGGCGGGGCGCAGCCGCTGGCGGCTCATTTCCATCAGGCCGAATTTGCTGATGGAGCCAAACTGAACCCGGGCCCGGTCCTGGCGCAGGGAATCGCGTAAGCGGTTTT
>JBILKC010000042.1:0-12517 GCA_044376885.1 Hylemonella sp.
GCTTACCTCAAGCCTGCGGCTGAGTGCAAACCCATCGTCTACCCCAAGCCCGATGGCAAGCTGACGTTTGACCGTTTGAGCAGTGTGTTCATCAGCAACACCAACCACGAAGAACAGCAACCCGCCCATTTGACTTTGAAGGATGCCTCCGTTCCCGTCAACATCAACCTCGCCAAGTTCGCCGGCCCCGAGGCACGCTACTGCCCTGCAGGGGTCTACGAATACGTTAAAACCGAGAACAACACTGACCGGCTACAGATCAATGCACAAAACTGTGTGCACTGCAAAACCTGCGACATCAAGGACCCGACACAGAATATCGTGTGGGTAACGCCTGAGGGCGGTGGCGGACCCAACTATGCGGGCATGTAACGCCCTTGGCCTTTATTGACGATTACTGGAGACCAATGGCATGATTTTTTTCACCAACGAGCACGTTTGGCTGACGACCCCGGGTGAAGAAGCACCAGAGGTAGGCACAGTCGCTACCGTAGGCATCACACGTCATGCACAGGACACCTTGGGCGACATCGTGTTTGTGGACCTGCCGCAAATCGGCAAGCTGATTCAATCCAATGCAGTGGCTGGTGTCGTTGAGTCGGTCAAAACCGCTGCCGATGTTTTCCAACCCGCTACAGGCACGGTGGTTGAACTCAACGAATCCCTGAGGGATGACCCCTCTCTCGCCAACTCGGACCCTCTGGGAGCTGGCTGGTTCTACAAAATCAAGCTGTCACATCCCGAAGAACTCAGCGCATTGCTCACGGAAGAGGCCTACGCGGTTCTTTTGCAAAACAGCTAAAGCAAAGCAAAACGCCAGAACACAAAAGCAGCAAGCTTCAATTTCCAAGCTGGTGCGGTCTGGTTTGTACGCTTAATGCCCCACACCCCCTCTTGATACAACGTTCAACCGAGTTATTTCCAGTAGGCAGGGTCTGGCAACTCGTTGAAAACCTTGCGCAGTTGCTCAGCCCAGCGCTCACGGATCGATGCAAAGTAGGGGTCTTTGCCGTTAATCAGGGTGTGCCGGTTGACTACAAGTGAGTCAGTTTCATAACAAAGGAGATCCAGCGGCAAACCCACAGACAAATTGGACTTGATGGTGGAGTCCATGGAGATCAGGCAACATTTGGCGACTTCGTCCAGGGACAGGCCTCCTCCGATGACGCGATCCAGAATAGGTTTGCCATATTTGGACTCACCAATCTGAAAAAATGGCGTCTCGGAAGTCGCCTCAATGAAATTACCCGCCGAGTAAATATTAAACAGGCGCGGCGCCTCTCCCTTAATCTGGCCGCCAAAAATCATATTGGCGTTGAATTCAATATTGAATTCTTTCAGGGACTCTGCATCACGGTCATAAACCTTGCGAACCGCATCACCCACCATTTTGGCGGCTGAAAACATATTGGGTGCAGAGGCCAGGCTTCTCTCGCCATGGGTCTCCATCTGAACCCGCAAGCCACTGGACACCGACTGGCTCACCGACAGGTTGCCGGCAGTCAGGAGCACCATCACGCGCTCACCCGGAACCTCGAAGATATGCATTTTCCGAAAAATGCTGATCTGATCAACCCCGGCATTGGTTCGGGAGTCAGACAAAAAAACCAATCCGGATTCGCTACGGACAGCTACACAATAAGTCATTGAGGATCAGTTTTCAGTGATTGAAGCCGCGATTTTATCGTGGCCTCCCCGGGCCTCATGCCGAATTCGGCAGCAGGAACTCACGGCTGATCGTTGATCCAAGCTCGTTGACCCGATCCAGAAATTGCGTCAGATAGGCGTGCAGACCCGTGGAGAGAATCTCATCAATGCGACCATACTTGAGTTCAGCCCTCAACTTTCCAGCGCTGCGATGGGTTTCGGTTGAAGCATCGTCTGACACCATGGCCAGGTTGTTGACCACCTCATTGAGGCTGGCATGCAGGGAACGCGGCATATCAGGACGCAAAATCAGCAACTCGGCGACGCGTTCGGGCTTGATCACATCGCGGTAGACCTTACGGTAAATCTCGAACCCTGAAACGCTGCGCAAAATGGCACTCCAGTGGTAAAAATCGTACTCTTGGTCTTTCTCGCTGGCAGCACCGAAAAAATCGCTCTGTACTGCATGAAACTTGACATCCACCAGGCGGGCCGTGTTGTCTGAACGTTCCAGAAACGTCCCCAAGCGCATGAAGTAAAGCGCCTCGTCAATCAACATGGTGCCTACAGTAACACCCCGCGAGAGATGGGAGCGGAATTTGACCCATTCAAAAAACTGGGCGGGGTCATTTTCGAATTCACCCTGCCGGATCATTCGGCGTATCTCCAGCCAGGTCTGATTCTGGGTTTCCCAGACTTCGGTGGTCAGGGTTCCGCGGACAGCACGTGCATTTTCTCTTGCGGCAGTCAGACAGGACAGGATGGAAGACGGATTGCTTTCGTCCTTGACCATGAAGTCCATCACATCCTTGGCATTGACTTCGCCGTGCAAAGCTGTGTAGGCGGGTAGCAATTCGCTGATGCTCAGCAAGCCCTGCCAGCCAACCAGCGCGACGCCATCGGACTGGGGCAACAAAGAGGTCTGGTAATTCACATCCAGCATGCGAGCAGTGTTCTCCGCCCGCTCGGTGTAACGGGACATCCAGAACAGGTGATCTGCGGTTCGAGACAACATACAACTTCCTTTATCGATGGAGACAGCAGATGAAGGCTGACTTGCAAACGCTCATACTTCCAGAATCCAGGTATCTTTGGTGCCACCCCCCTGGGACGAATTAACCACCAGCGAGCCTTCCTTGAGTGCCACCCGGGTCAAGCCTCCAGCCACCATTTGAACGGTTTTCCCGGTCAGCACGTAGGGTCGAAAATCAATGTGGCGGGGCGCAATGCCACTCTCGACGAACGTGGGACAGCTTGACAGACTCAATGTAGGCTGAGCGATGTACCCGTTTGGATTGGCGATGATGGCTTTGCGAAAGTCCTCAATTTCAGCAGCCGTTGAGGCTGGCCCGACCAGCATGCCATAGCCGCCGGCACCATGCACCTCCTTGACGACCAGATCCTTGAGGTTGGCCAGGGTATAGGCAAGATCATCCTTGTTGCGACACATGTAAGTGGGCACGTTGTTAAGGATTGGCTTTTCCCCCAGATAAAACTCGATCATCTTGGGCACATAGGGGTAAATCGATTTGTCATCAGCCACCCCCGTGCCAACCGCATTGCAGATGCTGACATGGCCGGCGCGGTAAGCCTGCAACAGGCCGGCGCACCCCAGGGTTGAGTCGGGACGGAACACCAATGGATCGAGAAAATCATCATCAACCCGCCGGTAAATGACATCGATCCGCCGCGGACCACGCGTGGTTCGCATGTAGACAAAGTTGTCCTTGACAAACAGGTCCTGCCCCTCCACCAGCTCAATGCCCATTTGCTGGGCCAGGAACGCATGTTCAAAGTAAGCACTGTTGTACATGCCCGGCGTAAGCACCACGACCGTAGGCTCAGCCGTGGTCTGGGGGCTGGATGCGCGCAGGGTCTCCAGCAACAAATCAGGGTAATGGGCAATGGGGGCGACCCGGTGGGCACTGAAGAGTTCGGGGAAAAGCCGCATCATCATCTTGCGGTTTTCAAGCATGTAACTCACGCCACTGGGTACCCGCAGGTTGTCTTCAAGAACGAAGTACTCGCCCTCACCTCTGGCATTGGGTGCGCGCACAATATCAATGCCCGAAATCTGCGAGTAGATGTTTCCCGGTACATTGACGCCGATCATTTCGGGCCTGAACTGCGCATTCTCTGTGATTTGCTCAGCCGGCACATGGCCTGCCTTGATGATGTCCTGATCGTGGTACACATCATGAATAAAACGATTCATGGCGGTCACGCGCTGGATCAAACCCCGCTCCATCGTTGCCCACTCATGGGCGGGGATGATGCGGGGAATGAGGTCAAACGGGATCAAGCGCTCTGTGCCCGAACCGTCTTCATCCTTGGAACCATATACAGCAAAAGTGATACCAACACGACGGAAAATCAACTCAGCCTCTTCGCGGCGCTTGGCCATCATGTCGCCAGGCTGTCGGGCCAGCCATTCATCGTAAATTTTGTAATGGTCCCGTATCTGCTTTCCCTTCGAAAAAAACTCATAGGGCATAGCTGTGTACATTTCATCGAATTTTTTCATGGCAACTCATCTCCTGGGGTCAGCTTAGCCTAAATTTCCTCGCCGCAAGGTTTGTGCCAAGCATAATGGACGGGTGGCTTGTAACTTGCTTGGAATCTATTTGCTAGTATTCAAGGTCATCCCGCCAACTTCACCACTTGCAAGCCCCATTTATGTCCATTCATGCCGCGCTGACCCATGTCACGCACTACAAATACGACCGGCTTGTGACCTTGGGGCCTCAGATTGTGCGGCTCCGGCCTGCTCCCCACTGCCGTTCCAAAATCATTTCCTATTCGCTCAAGATCGAGCCTGAGACCCATTTCGTCAACTGGCAGCAGGACCCATTTGCTAATTACCAGGCGCGTCTGGTCTTTCCTGAAAAAACCCGTGAATTGAAGATTACGGTCGACCTGGTGGTTGAAATGGCGGTCTACAACCCGTTTGATTTTTTTCTTGACCCCAGCGCAGAAAAGTTTCCCTTCACCTACGACGCATCACTCGCACAAGAGCTTGCCCCCTACCTCGCAGCCGAGCCCCTGACCAAGCGGCTTGAGGCCTGCTTGACACTCATAGACCGGCAAAAGCGCAGGAGTATCGACTTTCTTGTCGATGTCAACCAACTCGTTCATCGGGAGATCAGCTACCTGATCCGCATGGAGCCGGGTGTTCAAACCCCGGATGAAACCCTGGAACTGGGCTCTGGCTCCTGCCGGGACTCCGCCTGGCTGTTGGTTCAACTGCTGCGCCACTGCGGCTTGGCCGCGCGCTTCGTGTCCGGTTACCTGATTCAGCTCGCTCCTGACGTGAAGTCACTCGATGGCCCCAGCGGCACCGAGGTTGATTTCACCGACCTGCACGCCTGGTGTGAGGTCTATCTTCCCGGCGCCGGCTGGGTTGGGCTCGATGCCACTTCCGGCCTCTTGGCAGGAGAAGGCCACATTCCCATGGCTTGTACGCCGCAACCTTCCAGCGCTGCACCCATAGAAGGCGGCATGGACAAATGTGAAGTCGAGTTCGCGCACCACATGGCCGTAACCCGAATCCATGAGTCACCCCGTGTAACCAAACCCTACACCGAAGCCCAATGGGATGCCGTGATGGCTCTTGGCTACCAGGTCGATGAAGATCTGCTGCGCAACGACGTCAGGCTCACGATGGGTGGCGAACCCACTTTTGTGGCCGTCAGTGACCGGGATGCACCAGAATGGAACACAGATGCCTTAGGCCCGACCAAGCGCGGATTTGCCACCGAGTTGGTGCATAAGTTACGTGAAGAGTATGGTCAGGGCGGCTTTTTGCACTTCGGCCAAGGAAAGTGGTACCCCGGTGAGCAATTACCGCGCTGGGCCTTGAATATCTACTGGCGTGCGGACGGGCAAGCCGCATGGAATAACCCGGATCTGTTTGCCGACGAACGCGTGCCCAGTCATTACACCAGCCAGGATGCCCTGACATTCACAAAATCTCTTGCCGCAAAACTGGGTTTGACGGATCAGTTTATTCAGAGTGCCTATGAGGACGTCTGGTACTACCTCTGGCGTGAACGGCGTTTGCCCGTCAACGTTGACCCCTTCAACTCGAAATTGGATGACGAAATGGAGCGCGCCCGACTGCGTCGGGTTTTCGAGCAAAAGCTCGATTCCGTCATAGGCTATGTTCTGCCAGTCAAACCGGTCCAGAAACCGGGCTTGCTGGGCACGGCATGGACAACCGGACCCTGGTTCTTTCGCGATGAACGCATGTACCTCATACCGGGGGATTCCCCCATGGGGCTGCGACTCCCGTTGGACTCATTGCCCTGGGTGAGCAAAAGCGACTTTCCCTACTTGAACGAGCAGGATCCCTACGCACCCCGGGACAAGCTGCCCTCTCATGCAGATGTTTCTGCCCGGTACACGGGAAACCAGAATGCAGGCACTGTTTCCTTCCTGGCCGGTCAAGTTGCACCTGTGGAAGCCGCGCGCAGGATTCAGAACCCTTCAGCGGATGCAGGCAACCCGGACCAAGGGTCTGGCGTGCGCAACGTGGCGGCCAATGCGCAAAGTAGCAAGCAGGTCGAACCTGCTGATTTTTCACGCTTTCCTTCCCCCCATGAGTCAGCGCACTGGATCACACGCACAGCGCTTTGCGTTGAAGTACGGGATCCGCGACGTGCCAGTGGCCCCAAAGCAGAAACCGTTGGTTCAAAGTCCGGCGTGCTTTATGTGTTCATGCCACCTATGGAACGTCTGGAAGATTATCTGGACCTTTTAGCAGCCATTGAAGCTACGGCGCAAAGCCTCCAATTCAAGATCGTCCTGGAGGGCTATCCACCCCCGCGCGACCCACGGCTCAAATTGCTTCAGGTCACCCCGGATCCCGGTGTCATCGAGGTCAATATCCACCCAGTCTCCAGCTGGAAAGACTTGGTTTACAACACCGAGTTTCTTTACAAGGCCGTCTTTGAATCCCGGTTGTCAGCTGAGAAATTCATGACTGACGGCCGACATACCGGTACCGGTGGCGGCAATCATTTCGTGATGGGTGGCTTAACGCCTGCGGACAGCCCGTTTTTGCGCAAACCCGAACTGCTGGCCAGCTTGTTGCTCTATTGGCATAACCACCCGTCCCTGAGCTATTTGTTCAGCGGTATGTTTGTAGGACCCACCAGCCAGGCGCCCCGCGTCGATGAGGCGCGCAATGACCAACTTTATGAGCTGGAAATTGCCATCGAACAAATTTACAACAACCGTGAACGATTTGGTCAGGCCATGCCACCCTGGCTGGTAGACCGCTCGCTGCGCAATATCCTGATCGATGCCACTGGCAATACCCATCGCAGCGAATTTTGCATTGACAAGATGTACTCCCCCGATTCAGCCACCGGCCGCTTGGGTCTGCTGGAATTACGCGCTTTCGAGATGCCACCGCACCCGCACATGAGCAGTGTTCAGCAACTGCTACTGCGCGCCTTGGTCGCTCGATTCTGGAAGACGCCTTTCAAGGCACCAGCCACCCGATGGGGCACTGAACTGCATGACCGCTTCATGCTGCCAAGCTTCATCAAAATGGACTTTCATGATGTCATGGCAGACATGCGCCAGGCCGGCTATGCCTTCGATGAAAGCTGGTTTGAGCCGCACTACGAGTTCCGCTTCCCGCTCGTTGGTGCGGTCAAATCATCCGGTATCGAACTGACACTGCGAAACGCGCTCGAGCCTTGGCATGTAATGGGTGAAGAAGGCGCACCCGGCGGCACGGCCCGCTATGTTGATTCTTCTCTGGAGCGCATCGAAGTCCGGGTGACAGGTCTTAACGAAAGCCGTTACGTGGTGACCTGCAACGGCCAGGCTCTGCCCATGCAAAGCACCGGAACCGTTGGCGAGTTCGTAGCCGGGGTCAGGTACAAGGCCTGGAACCCGCCCTCAAGCCTGCACCCCAGCATCGGCATTCATGCGCCGCTGACTTTTGACATCGTGGATACCTGGATGCAGCGTTCTTTGGGCGGTTGTCAGTACCACGTGACTCACCCGGGTGGCCTGAGCTATGAGTCGTTTCCGGTCAACTCCTACGAGGCGGAAAGCCGCCGTCTTTCGCGTTTTTCCGCCATGGGGCACACGCCAGGAAAACTGGTCATTCCACCGGCAACCATTCATGTCGCTGGCAGCAAGGAGTTTCCCTTTACACGGGATTTACGACGACACTGATCAAGCCAAGACAGTTACATGGCCCATCATGAACGGCTTGATCATGATGATCCCGATGCCCGACGTGTCATAGAAATGTCATACTCCCGCCAGTGAAAGACGCAAGAGAAACCAACCGTTCTGACATCACAGCGTCTGCGACTGGCGTGCAGTCGATGGCCGTGACCACTGTTGCCACGCCCGGCCACTTTGACGAGCTGCGGGGGGCGGTGTCCGAAGGCGATAAAGAGTCACTTGGGACAGCTTCATCTGCTACAAATTCAGAAGCTAACGATCAATTCCTGACGCCGGCCTGGCGAGTTTTCTTTGAAAACTTCTCCGACGACACAGCGGCCGATTTCGACCAGCGCGCCAGTAACCTTGAACGTCAGATTAAAGACAACGGTGTCACTTACAACGTTTATGCGGATGAGAATGGTCCGCAGCGGCCCTGGTCACTTGACCTGTTTCCCCTGATCATCGAGCCCGAGAGCTGGGAACAGATTGAACAGGGCGTACGCCAACGCATGCGCCTTCTGGAGCGCATCATGGCCGATGTCTATAGCCATGGGGAGTTGTTGGCACAAGGGCTTTTGCCTCCTGCACTTGTGTACGGTCACCCGGGTTATTTGCGGGCCATGCACGGCGTCACCCCGGTAGGCGGCACCCATCTTCATTTGGTGGGGTTTGATCTGGCCCGTGGACCAGACGGCAATTGGTGGGTGATGGGGCAGCGCTGCCAAGCACCTTCAGGGCTGGGCTACCTGCTGGAAAACAGATTGGCCATATCCGGTCAGTTTCCACAGGCGTTCCAGTCCATGCAGGTGCAAAGGCTGGCGGGAACCTATCAGGCCCTCATGGACAGTCTGCGGCGAATGAGTCCAGCAGGGGCAGAGGCGCATCTTGCGCTGCTCACCCCCGGACCCTACAACGAAACTTACTTTGAGCACGCCTATCTGGCACGCTATCTGGGCTTGAGCCTGGTAGAGGGCAGCGATTTGCTGGTCCGTGACGAGCGGCTGTTCCTCAAAACCCTCAAAGGCCTGGTTCCCGTGGATATTCTGCTCAAGCGGGTAGACGACCAATACATGGACCCCCTGGAACTGCGGCCCGACTCCACCCTGGGCGTACCCGGCCTGCTGCAGGCCGTCCGTGCCGGCAATGTTCTTGTTGCCAATGCACCGGGTTCGGCTTTCCTTGAGTCACCTGCCCTGCTGGGTTTTCTCCCGGCCTTGTCGCGCCATTTGCTGGGCGAAGAGCTGCTGTTGCCGGCCCTGCCCACCTGGTGGTGCGGTGAACGCTCTGCCATGGAGCAGGCCTTGCCTCAGCTGGGGGACTGCGCCATTAAGCCCACCTACCCTGACCTCCTTCATGGCAACTTTGAGGCCGTGCTGGGCAGATCGCTGCTACCCAGGGAGCAAGACGAATGGGCAGGCCGGATCATGCGGCAAGGTGAAGACCACACGGTTCAGGCTTATTTACCCCTGTCACAGGTGCCGACCTGGCAGGCTGGCAAGTCGGCCCAGGCATCCTCGGTAACTGGGCGCAAAAGTAGCGGCAGCAGAATCGTACCCCGATCCGTCATGCTGCGGGTATTTGCAGTATCCGATGGGCCCCGGTCCTGGCGCGTCTTGCCAGGCGGGCTGGCGCGTGTCGCCAGTGCTGATGCGGAAATCGCCTCAATGCAGCGGGGGGGGAGCAGCGCAGATGTCTGGGCACTGACCCGCGGCGAGGTCGACCGAACCACCTTGCTCCATCCGCGCATGACACCTGACACGCTGGCGCATCGCAAGCGCATGGTGACCAGTCGCGCTGCTGAAAATCTCTATTGGCTAGGTCGTTACACGGAGCGCACCGAAAACTCCATTCGCTTGGCCCGCATCACGCTGGAGTGTCTGAATGGAGAAAACCAGTCGTCACTGCCCTTGATGACCTGGCTGGGCAAAATGGCTGTCTCCAACACCCTGGTTGTTCCAGGTGTACCGTCTGCATCGCAAGCGCGGCGGGTTTTTGAGCGGTCGCTCATTTCAAGTCTGGGCAGTACTGAGGGCGCAACCAGTGTCGGCTATAACCTGCGGGCACTCAAGTTGACCGCAGCCAGCGTGCGTGAGCGCTTGTCGCAAGAGCACTGGCGCGTCATCGTTACCGCTGAAGAAAACCTCTTTTCAGGATTTTCCGAACTCATGCGCTCTGATGAATATTCATCACCCGGGGCCCAGCAGATTCTGAGACAAACCAGCGCACACATGGCTGCCATTACCGGCGCGCAAACCGACAGGATGACGCGCGATGACGGCTGGCGGCTGTTGAGCGTTGGCCGGCAAATTGAACGCTTGAGCTTTTTGTCGAATGCCCTTTCACTCGGTTTCCAGACCGGTTCGGTACACACCCATGGCGGCTTTGACGCCATGATTGCCATGTTTGACAGCACGATCACCTTTCATGCCTTGTTCCAGCAAAGTCGCGACCTGGCTGCCATGCTGGACTTGCTGGTGCTTGATCAGGACAATCCACGCTCACTCGCACTTGTGGTGAGGACCCTGCGTGACATGCTGGACAAACTGCGCGGTGATGATCATCAAACCCAAAGCGGGTTGTGGACCAGACTGCCCGACCCGAGCCACTGGAAACTCATGGAACTGTGTGAAACACACCCGCCCCTCGGAACGCTAGAAGACCCGGCACCGTGGAGTTCAGGCTATTTCTTTGCCCTCAATGAATTGCTGCTCAATTGCGCCGGAGCTGCGTTCAATATCTCCGATGACATCAGCGCCCGTTATTTCACGCATTCCGGCCGCAGCAACCAAAGCGTCGGGACCAAATGAAACTCCGCATAACGCACGAGACCAGCTACAGCTACGCTCCAGCGGTAGAGACCGCCCAGCACATGGCCTATCTGCAGCCTTTGAGTACCGCAAATCAGACGCTGCTTGATCACGCCTTGCGCATTGAGCCCCTGCCAGAACAGGTGTCACGGGCCACAGATGTGTTTGGCAACACCCGCTGCTTTTTTTCCCTGCAGTCACCGCATACCGTCTTGAATGTCACTGCCAGCAGTGTTGTCAGCACAAGTACCAGCCCCATGCCCGAGAGTGAAATCGGTTGGGAGAAAACCCGCGAACGCTTCCGATACCATTCCGGCGACTGCTTCGATAGCGCCAGTGAATTTGTGTTCGGCTCGCCTTTTGTGACACGAGATGCTGAATTTGTGGCTTATGCCAAGCCCAGCTTTACGCCGGGATCCAGCATTCTGACCGTTGCCACCGACCTGATGCAGCGCATCCACCGGGATTTTGTGTATGAAAGCCAAAGCACAGAAGTCAATACCCCGGCCTTGCAGGCGCTGGCCCAGCGCAAGGGCGTTTGCCAGGACTTTGCCCACATCATGATTGCCTGCATGAGGTCTATGGGAATCCCGGCCCGCTACATCAGCGGCTACCTGCTGACGCAGCCTGCACCAGGTACGGTGAAGCTCAAGGGAAGCGACGCCTCTCATGCCTGGGTCTCGGTCTACATACCGGATTTCCCCCAAGGTAATCGCTGGTGTGATCTGGACCCCACCAACAACCGCTGCGGCTGGCACTCACCTGGCGAAGACTATGTCACCCTGGCAACAGGCCGTGATTTTTCAGATGTATCCCCCATGCGCGGTGTGATCCATGGTGGCGCCAGCCACATCCTGTCGGTCGCGGTCACCGTAGAGCCCGCTGATGACGGGGGTTCTATTGAATCGCAATCGTCCCCAGTGCAGCTTCAGTTGCAAATACAGTCGCAAAGTAACGGGCAGTCACAGAGCCAGTCCCAGGGTCTGAACGCTTAAGTCGCGGCAATTTCCCTGAGCGCCTGCTCAAAGATTTCCACGGGCTGACCACCGGAAATCAAATGCCGGTTATTGATGATGACGGCAGGTACCGAGCGGATGCCTGCATCCAGATAAAGCTGCTCTTGGGCACGTACCTCTTCTGAAAACTCATCATTTGCAAGAATGGCACGCGCACGCTGTTCGTCCAGTCCGGCCTGAACTGCGGCACCAACCAGAACTTCAGGGTCTTTCGGGCTTTGGTCATGCGTAAAGTAAGCGCCCAACAAGGCTTTTTTCAGCAAGGGCTGACGGCCATTGCCTTCTAACTCTGCCCAGTGCAAGAGACGATGCGCATCAAAGGTGTTGTAAATCCGGCCACGCCCTTCTTTGCGAAAGACGAATCCGAGCGCTTCACCGCGCAGCCGGATGGCTTCCCGCGTCTGGGCTTGCTGCTCGGGCGTAGACCCATACTTCTGCGTCAGATGCTCAGTCACGTCCTGCCCCTCTACCACCATATTCGGGTTGAGCTCAAAGGGCTGGAAGTGCAACTCTGCACTCACTGTGTCCTCCAGCCGGGCCAGCGCCTGCTCTAGGGCCGTCAGTCCAATCGCACACCATGGGCAGGTAATGTCAGAGACAAAATCAATCCTCAGCTTGGTTTTTTCTGCACTCATCGTGGGCCTCCTGTCGGTCAATCAATCACACGGCTGCGCAAGGTCTTGGTTTGCGAGCGCAAATTTTTAGTCTCCAGCCTGCGCTGCACAGCGCCATGGGTGGGTCGGGTCGCACGTCGGATTTTGGGTGGTAAGGCAACGCTGTTGACCAGTTCGTAAAGACGCGTCAGTGCGTCCAGACGGTTCTGGTCTTGACTGCGGTATTGCTGCGCCTTGATGATCA
>JBILKC010000274.1:0-3816 GCA_044376885.1 Hylemonella sp.
AAGAATCAATAGCTTAAGCCATTTTCATTGGACGCAGGCACGTCAACCCATGAAGATTCAAGCTCATCTTGTTTTTCAGGAGTGCCCCTATGTCCGATGCTCTGAATCCTTCTGACAGCGCTGAGCTTTATCCAGGCCAAGCCACCAGCCTCAAGCCCAAAGTGGCCGGGGTATTGCGCATTGTGTGCGGGCGGGTCTGGGCGACGCAGGTGGGGCCCCATACCGGCGATGGCGATTTGTTTCTGAAAGCCGGCGACACCCTCAGCCTTGAGCCGGGCCAGCATTGGGTCATCGAAACCCTGGACACCAAGAGCCAACAGGCCAGCGTTTACACCTGGCACCCGGTGCTGGGGGACCAGACAGCGGGCTCAACCGTTCGTCGCTGGCTGGGTCGGGACCGCAAAGTCTGGAGTGTTTGAACCACGGCGCGGCGTTGGCAGGACTCATGGTTCAGGGCACCAGTTCATGGGCTCATTAGAATTTGAGTTTTCAAGGAGAGTGCCTATGCCCGCTGCTTCCACCAAAGCCTTTGCATCTCAGGCCGACCTGAGCGACAAAAAAATCACCTTTGAGCAACTCAGCGCGCATTGCTGGGCCTATACCGCTGAAGGCGATCCCAACTCAGGCGTGATCATTGGCGATCGCTTCATCATGGTCAGTGATGCCACCGCCACTCCGGCCATGGCGCGCGACCTGATCGCCAAGATCCGCACGGTGAGCCAGTTGCCCATCAAGTACGTGCTGCTTACGCACTACCACGCCGTTCGGGTACTGGGGGCTTATGCTTTTGCTGCGGAGGGGGCTACCGAGATCATTGCCAGCCAGGGCACGCTCGAACTGATCCAGGAACGCGGTGCGCAAGACATGAAAAGCGAGATGGAGCGCTTTCCTCGTCTGTTCCGCAATGCAGAGAGCGTCACCGGCCTGACCTGGCCGACCATGGTGGTGGGCGGCGGCAACCCGGTCAAAGGTGAAGTGCCTGGAAAGTTGTCCATCAATCTGGGCGGCATTGTGGTGCAGATCTGGAGCCCGGGCCCCGGCCACACCCGGGGCGACACCATCGCCTGGGTTGAGCAGGAAAAGGTACTTTATTCCGGTGACCTGGTCGAGTATGAGGCCGGGGTATATACAGGTGACGCGCAACTGCAGGAGTGGCCTGCTACCCTGGAGGCCTTGCGCGCGCTCAAGGCCGAGGCCCTTGTTCCTGGACGCGGCGAGGCCATGAAGGGCAACGCCAATGTGAACAAGGCGCTTGACTACACCCAGCGCTGGGTGCAACTGCTGTACCAGTGCGGCAAAGAGGCGGCAGCCAAGGGCATGGACTTGAAGGCCGCCATGGCGCACACCCGCAGCGTCATGGACCCCATCTTTGGCCATGTGTTTATCTATGAGCACTGCCTGCCCTTTGACGTGAGCCGCGCCTTTGATGAGGCCAGCGGCATCAAGAACCCGCGTATCTGGACCGCCGAGCGCGATCAGGCCATGTGGGCCGCGTTGCAGGGCTAGTCACAGTTTTTTTGAAGCCTATGCAAGCGCCACTTGAACAGGCACGGGCGTCATTCTTGCAGGGCGTAGCCCATTTCGAGGCAGGACTGCACCTGCAAGCCCGCGCATGTTTTGAAGCCTCTCTGGCGCTTGCACCCGGTCGCCCGTCGGTGCTGGCCAACTTGGGTATTTGTCTTTTTACCCTGGGCGAGTGGCAGCCTGGTGTTGATGTTTTGGAGCAGGCCACTGCAGCCGATGCAAGCAACGCAGATGCCTGGATCAGCCTTGGGCTGTGCCATGAGCATCTGGCCCGCTGGCAAGCTGCGGCTGATTGCCTCACCCGCGGTCTGGCTTTACGTCCAGGCACGGCAATGCTCTGGTTGATCCTGGGGCAATGCCGAATGCGTCTTGGGGCGATCAAGAGTGCTCTTGAAGCTTTTGACACGTCGCTGGCCCTGAGTCCTGACTTTGCGGATGCCTGGAGTGCGCGGGGCAGTCTGATGCGTGAGATTGGCCATTTTCAGGAGGCCACGCTGAGTTTTGAGAAAGCCCTGGCGCATGGTGCTGACCCGGTCCTCAACAGCTACTACCTTGCTGCGGTTCGGGGCGAAACCAATCCACCTGCACCGCCCAGGCTGTATGTGGAGTCATTGTTCGACGACTATGCAGCCGATTTCCAGACGCATTTGGTACAGCAACTCGGCTACCAGGCCCATGAAACCCTGTTGCGTCCCCTGCTCAATGAAGGACGCCGCTTTTATGCGGTACTGGACATCGGCTGTGGTACCGGACTGTGTGGCACCCTGATCCAACCCGTGTCCCAGGCGCTTGACGGCGTGGATGTCTCTTCGGCCATGCTTGCTCAGGCGCGCGCAACCGGGGTGTATCGGGATCTTGCCCATGCCGACCTGACAACTTACCTGTGCAACTCCACACAGCGTTACGACTTGGTGCTGGCTGCCGACGTTTTCATTTATGTGGGTGCGCTCGAGGTCGTCTTCAGGGAGGTCCGACGCCTGCTGATGCCTGGCGGTTGTTTTGCCTTTTCCCTTGAACCCAGCGAGACCCAGGACGTCCAATTGCTACCGAGCTTGCGTTATGCCCATTCCCAGGATTACATCCGTAGGCTGGCGCAGGTGCATGGTTTTGACATCAAGCAAATGGCGCTGGCCCCGATTCGCCATGACCAGCAGGAGCCGGTGATGGGTCTGTATGCCTATCTGTCTCACCCCGGATAGCTACACTCCAAAGTCGCAGGAAGCCCATCTGTTTCCACAGGGTTCAAGTCCGACGCGTTGGCTATTGAACAAGAAATGCAACGTCATTATTCTCGCGCCATCCAATCAGCAATATCTTTGGCCATATGAAGTACCCGCCAGACTTCAATATGCTGCTCATGCTCAACATAAAAAATCAAATAGGGATATTTGCTTAGTGGCCAGCTGCGAAGGCCAGGCAGGTTGAGCTCATGCGCATATCTTGGTGATCCTGTGGCGGGGTTGACGCTGATGTGCTGGTAACCCATCTCCAGTTCATCCACAAAACCAAGAGCCACTTCGGAGCCGCTACCGTTTGAATGGTCAATACTTTGGTAATGAGAAATGGCTTGTTCTACGTCCTCGTGGGCCAACGTGCGTTGAACAACGGGTTTTGAGCTCACGCAGAGGCGCTCTTTTTGATGTTGTGTCTCAATTGAGCGAAATAGGAAGCATCAACCTGGCCCAAGGCAGCGCTATTTGCACCAGAGAGCAGGAGCGCGCGCAGGTTTTGCCGGTCCTGGTCTTTGCGTATGAGTTCGCGTACATATTCACTGCTGGTCCCAAAACCGCGCGCGTCGATCTGTTCATCGACAAAGGCTTTGAGAGTCTCGGGCAAGGATATGTTCATGGTGCTCATCGCCTGATCTTAGGATGGATGGCAAAATTTGGCAAGAAAATCGCGCTGTAAAACCTTGAAGCGATTTATCCCGCCGCCGCCAGCGCTTTCACATCGGCCTCGTACTCCTGCAGTTTCTTCAGTGCCCGCTCGCGTTGTTTTGGGCTGGCGCTGTTGTGCAGGTTGGCCAGGGTCACGCAACTCTCCTGCAGCATTTTCTCGAAATACGGCCTGTAGACGGGGTCGGGTGAATTCAGGTTGCGGTCGATCATGGACAGAATCTCGGTTTTCAGATTGGGGTTGGCGGCACCCGCGGCGGTGAGGTCTTTGAGGCTTTGCAGGCTGTCTTGCTGGCGGCGCAGCACTTCCTTGTAGCTCAGGCGCGCATCAAAGCTGGAGGTCGCAATGCTTTGTCGCAGTGCAGCCATCTGCGCGGGCTCCAGCCGTCCGTAGATC
>JBILKC010000275.1:0-3815 GCA_044376885.1 Hylemonella sp.
TCTGCCAAGGGAACGCCGAGTTCGCGGGCGTATTTGCGCATGGCCGGTGAGGCATGCGGCAGGTTCACAGCCAGGGCAGTGGGCTCATGCGGCGGCAGCGCAGCTGTGGGGAGCGTGCGCTCGGGTGCCGGGCCGGAAGGCACGGTGACAACGACTGGCGCAACCGGCGTTGGATCAGATGGGGCGGCTGCAGGTGAAGCGACTTCGCTGGTCTGCACAGGCGCTGCAGCCTGCGAAGACTCGAGAATCAGCACCACCGAGCCCTGCTTCACCTTGTCGCCAAGTTTGACCATCAGCGACTTGACAACCCCGGCAGCACTGCTGGGGATTTCCATGGACGCCTTGTCGGACTCCACCGTGATCAGGCTTTGTTCGGCCTTGACGGTATCACCCGGCTTGACCAATAACTCGATCACCGCTACCTCGTCGAAATCTCCGATATCGGGGACTTTAATTTCTAACGTTGCCATACAAACCCTTTAATCACGCGTACAGCGGGTTGATCTTGTCAGCCTTGATGCCGTACTTGGCAATCGCCTCTGCCACTTTTGCTACAGGCACCGTGCCCTCTTCGCTCAGCGCCTTGAGCGCCGCTACAACAATGTAGTGGCGGTTGACCTCGAAATGCTCGCGCAACATGCTGCGGAAATCGCTGCGGCCAAAGCCGTCTGTCCCCAGCACTTTGTAGGTGCGGCCTTTGGGAATGTAGGGGCGAATCTGTTCGGCATAGGCCTTCATGTAATCGGTGGACGCAACCACCGGGCCGGTATGTTTGTCCAGTTGCTGGGCTACGAATGAAACGCGGGGCTTCTCCAGCGGATGCAGCATGTTCCAGCGCTCGCAGTCCTGGCCCTCACGGGTCAGCTCGTTAAAGCTCGGACAGCTCCAGACGCTCGCCGAAACACCCCACTCTTTTCCCAGCAATTCCTGGGCGGCAATGGATTCACGCAGGATGGTGCCCGAACCCAACAACTGCACCCGGGGGGTCAGTTTGGGGCCGGCCTTGTATAAATACATGCCCTTGATGATTTCTTCTTCAGTGCCTGCGGTCAGCCCGGGCATGGCGTAGTTTTCATTGAGCAGGGTCAGATAGAAATACACGTTGTCCTGCTTTTCCACCATGCGCTTCAGACCATGGTGCAGGATGACGCCGACTTCGTGGGCAAAAGTCGGGTCGTAGCTGATGCAATTGGGGATGGTGCTGGCCATGATGTGGCTGTGGCCATCCTCGTGCTGCAAGCCTTCACCGTTGAGGGTGGTACGACCCGATGTGCCACCCAACAAAAAGCCGCGTGCCTGCATGTCGCCAGCGGCCCAGGCCAGATCACCCACGCGCTGCAAGCCAAACATCGAGTAATAGATGTAAAACGGAATCATGATCCGGTTGCTGGTACTGTAGGAGGTGGCCGCTGCTATCCAGCTGCTCATGCCACCGGCCTCATTGATCCCCTCTTGCAGGATTTGACCTGCCTTGTCTTCTTTGTAATAGCTGACCTGTTCCTTGTCGACCGGGGTGTAGTTCTGGCCGTCCGGGTTGTAAATACCGATCTGGCGGAACAAGCCTTCCATGCCAAACGTGCGGGCCTCATCAACCAGAATGGGAACAGCGCGCGGGCCTAGTTCTTTGTCGCGCAACAGCGTCGTTAGAAAGCGGACATAAGCCTGGGTGGTCGATATCTCACGGCCCTCAGGGGTGGCTTCGAGGACGGACTTGAACGTGTCGAGTGCTGGCACCGTGAATTGTTCGTCGGCCTTGGTGCGGCGATGTGGCAAATACCCACCCAGGGCCTTGCGCCGTGCGTGCAGGTACTGCATCTCAGGAGTGCTGTCCTGCGGTTTGTAAAAAGGCAGTGCTGCCAGTTGGTCATCAGGAATCGGAATGTTGAAGCGGTCACGGAAGATGCGGATGTCATCTGCCGTGAGCTTTTTGGTCTGGTGGGCTGTGTTCTTGCCCTCGCCGCTTTTGCCCATGCCAAAGCCCTTGACAGTCTTGATGAGCAGGACGGTGGGCTGGCCCTTGTGGTTGACAGCTGCGTGATAGGCCGCATACACCTTTTGCGGGTCATGCCCCCCGCGCTGAAGACGCCAGATGTCGTCGTCGCTCATATTGGCGACCATCTCCAGGGTCTTGGGGTTCTTGCCGAAGAAGTTCTTGCGCACAAAAGCTCCGTCGTTGGCTTTCATGGCCTGGTAGTCGCCGTCTACCGTGTCCATCATCAGCTTGCGCAGAGCGCCTTCCTTGTCGCGTGCCAGAAGCGGGTCCCAGTAGCTCCCCCACAGCAGCTTGATGACGTTCCAGCCGGCACCACGAAACTCGCCTTCGAGTTCCTGAATGATCTTGCCGTTACCCCGTACCGGCCCGTCCAGGCGCTGCAAGTTGCAATTCACTACAAAAATCAGGTTGTCCAGTTTTTCACGGGCAGCCAGGCCAATCGCACCCAGGCTTTCAACTTCGTCCATTTCGCCGTCACCACAGAACACCCAGACCTTGCGGTTCTCGGTATTGGCAATACCGCGTGCATGCAGGTACTTCAAAAAGCGGGCCTGGTAAATGGCCATCAACGGGCCCAGCCCCATGGAAACGGTTGGAAATTGCCAGAACTCGGGCATCAGCTTGGGATGCGGGTAACTGGAGATCCCCTTGCCTTCAACTTCCTGGCGGAAATTGAGCAGCTGCTCTTCCGACAAACGGCCTTCCAGATAGGCACGTGCGTAGACGCCAGGAGAACTGTGGCCCTGAATGTACAGACAGTCGCCGCCATGCTCTTTGCCCGGCTCATTGCTCTCAGCATGCCAAAAGTGGTTAAAACCGGCACCAAACATATTGGCTACCGACGCAAATGAACTGATATGTCCACCGAGATCACCACCATCTTCAGGATTGAACTTGTTGGCCTTGACAACCATGGCCATCGCATTCCAGCGCATATAGGCACGCAGCCGCTCTTCTATTTCCAGGTTACCTGGGCAGCGCTCCTCTTGATTGGTTTCAATCGTGTTCACATAGGCGGTGGTCGCCGAGAAAGGCATGTCAATGCTGTGCTGACGGGCGTGCTCTAGCAGTTGCTCAAGAAGAAAGTGGGCACGATCCGGGCCCTCGCTTTCAATCACGGCGGACAAGGCGTCCATCCACTCGCGCGTTTCCTGACTGTCTTGGTCGTTGGCTGAAGAGCCAAACAGATTTTGGGGTACGGCTGACATACTTGTCTCCTATTTATAAACAGGTCTTTTAAAAAACGAAAAGAGTATCGCACAACCCTTGCCAATTTCAAATAATGCTTTTCAAAACCACATAATGAAATATTGACCGCCATGACCAGATGATTAGGAAACCGGAAAACCAGGGTCATCTACACTCGGTCAAACGAACTGATCCGGTTCCTCATGTACATATCCCCAATCAAGTTTCCGACGCTTGCCAATTGGCGCAGGTGGTGGCGTGCCCAATCCCCTTACCGCCAGGACCTGTATGCCATGATCGCTCCGCTGGCTGCGGTTTTGCTTTTTTTGGCGGCTATCGTTGCTGTATTTGGCTACTTGCGGCTTGAAGAGGTTGAACGTGAGCGTGAGGCTGTTCAGCGGGATGTTGAATACGCCCAGCAGCGGCTTCGTTTGCGCTTGCTTGAGCAACAAGAGCAACTGATGCGGGTGGCCCGTGAAGTCGCCAGCCGGGAACTCGATGCCGAAGAGTTCCGCATGCGTGCACAAACCATGATGAGCCAGTTTCCTGAAATGTGGGTCATTGGCTGGCTTGATGAACGAAAACGAGTCAGATCAGGTTTCAACTCTGTGAGCATGGCACCCAATGCCGGATT
>JBILKC010000276.1:0-3801 GCA_044376885.1 Hylemonella sp.
CATAGCGGTAGAAATCCTTGCGCGGATCGACCGTCTTGTCCATGCTCTGTGGCGAATAACCCAGCGACGGGACATCGGTCAGAGCGTTTCCGGCGTGGGCCGTCGGTGTGGCAAGCAATCCGGCCATAACGATAAGGCTGGCCAGTGCAGGGGTGGTTTTTCTGAAGAGAGTGTCCATGGGTTTTAAAAGGATGGGCAAGGTGGTCTCAAGCGCTCAAATCTGCGCCGAAGTCGGATTCGGTTTGCGCGGTCAGTCGTCCCTCGCGGCAGGCTGCGCGGAAAACCTCAAAAGTCAGTGTGTCTATTGTCTGATGACTCATCAACAACCTTTTCTTAATGCATCCGCTGCTTAAACCTTGCCAGCCAAGCCAGCACCCAACAAGCCCGCGCCAAACAAGATCCAGTCATTGGTGATGTGCGCGCCGGTGGATACCCAGAGGTTTTTGGTCATGATCCAGGGCAGCGTCAGCACCATGCGTGCACCGCCGATGACAACGATGCACTGCAGCCAATTCCAGTCATAAGTGGGCAAATGCAATAGCCCGAACATCACGGAAGTGCAAACCCACGCAGCCACAACCGCCGCCTTGCGCCCCCATCGCAGGCTTTGCGTGAGCCACTGAAGAAGCGCCAGGAAGGGCAGGATCGTAATGACTTCCTCGCCGAGCAGTTGGGGGAGCGTTTTGGCAAAAAAAGCGATGCGCTCTACGGTATCGAGCGTCGCCAACTGCGAAGCACTTGCATTGGAGGATGTATGTCCGAGCGACATCACAATGAATCCAAGGCCCATACTGACGACGATGTTGAGTAGGGCAAAACCCAGCATCAGCCGAACCTCCCGTACACCCACCCGGCCAAAAAGGCTGCTCCAGTGTCCCGGAGTCACCCGCCATAAGGCCACGAGCGGGACGGCCGCCAGCCCAATGGCTGGAAGAAAAGGCCAGAAAATTCCTGCCCCTGGCAAGGACGCGGTCAAGGCCAAGGCCATGAACGCCGTTGCAACCGCAGCCAGGACGAGCCACCACTGGCGGTAGCTCAGGTAAGTGGGAGAGCCGCGGTAGAACGGAAAGTCGGATCCAGAGTCTTCCCAACGGAAAGAACCTAACATGGACAGACCGCGGGTTTAATCACTTCAGTACAGCCACATCCTGCAAGCAGCGTTACGTCCGCGATAGATAACCATTTCTTCATTTTCGGGCTCTATTTTTCGGGCTGTATGGTTGGCGTTTGGTCAGACTCAGGCTGGGTTTATAGCTGATTTCTTAAATGTCCGTGCGCCATGAGGCGCGCGTCAGTCCATTAACTTTGCTGCGGTAAAGTCGAACTCTTATCTGCGCAGGCACCGATGCTATTTCCCCCGTCACTTGTCAAGTTTGCATTAGCAGTTGTGATCTGTCATTCGGTGACAGGCTCTTTTGCCGCTGAGCCCCTGAGAGTCGGGCTGGTCCTTGGTGGTGGTGGCGCGCGTGGTGCTGCTCATATTGGTGTTCTGGAGGAACTGGAGCGCCTACGCATCCCGGTGGCTTGTGTGGCAGGTACCAGCATCGGTGCGTTGGTCGCAGGGGCTTGGGCGTCCGGACTGGATGCAGCCGCCATGCGAACACAAATGGGCAAAGCCGACTGGAACGACATGTTTCAGGACAACCCGGACTTCACCGAAGTCAATTTACGGAACAAACGACTATTGCAAAGTTATTTGCCGGGCAGTGAGACGGGCATCACGTCCAGTGGTGTCACAACCCCTCCAGGCGTTGTCTCCGGTCAGAAGATCAAGCTTTTTTTCAACCAGCTGGTCCGTACCGATTTGGGTGAACGTCAGATTGAGCAAATGCCCTTGCCTATTTCCATCATCGCCACGGATATCGGTAGTGGCGAGCGGGTGGTTTTTCGAGATGGCAGCCTGACCATGGCCATGCGTGCCAGTATGTCTGTGCCCGGCCTGATGGCGCCTCTGGAATACCGTGGACGCAAACTTGTGGACGGTGGATTGGTGGACAACCTTCCCATACAAGAAGTACGTGATCGCTGCGCAGCCCAAGTCGTTATTGCTGTCAATGTAGGCACGCCCTTGCTCAAGTCCAGCGAAATCAGCGGCCTGCTCACGGTCTCGTCCCAGGTGGTTTCCATCCTGACCGCGCAGAATGTCACCAAGTCAATGGAAGCACTCACCCCCAACGATATCTACATCAAGCCTGATCTTGATGGACTGACTGCAGCTGATTTTCACCGTAGCAATGAAGCCGCAGACCGTGGACTCGCCGCTGCCCGTGCAACGGCGGCTCTGCAGCGCTTGTCCGTCGATCCTGCCGCCTATGCACAATGGCGTCAGCGCTGGACGCAAACAGCGACCAAAGGATCGTCGGACATGCCGGTCGATGCCATTGAGATAGTCGGGCTAAAGGTTGTCAATCCTGCGACCGTGAGCCGGTATGTGACACAAAAAATTGGAGAGCCGCTGGAGGTTACCAAGCTGAATCGAGATTTGCTCAGGGCTTACGGCGATGGCTACTATGAGCGTGTTGACTACAGCCTTGTACAAGAGGGTGATCGCAATGTGCTGCGCATCTTGCCGGTTGAAAAGTCTTGGGGGCCCAACTACCTGCGGATGGGCGTTAACCTGAATTCAACCCTGACCGGCCGTTCCTCCTATGCCTTACGTGCGGCCTACCAGAAGACCTGGATCAACTCGCTGGGTGGGGAGTTGCTGTTTACAGGCGAACTGGGCACCAACACCGGCATTGCTGCTGAAATTCATCAGCCTCTGGATCCCGCCCAAACCTATTTTGTTGCGGCGAAGGGGTCCGTTCGAAATGAATACTTGTCGCTTTTCATCAATGATCTTCGCGTTTCGGATTATCGAAACACCGTCCAACGCATGGATTTTTCGGTGGGTAGAAATTTTGGACTGATTGGACAGGCAAGGCTGGGCTGGCGTGAAGAGCAGCACACCTACAAAATTGAGACTGGAATACCTTTGCTTAGAACCGACCAGTTTCGCGTGAGTGGGGTTCAGGCCAGCCTTGAACTAGACCAGAAAAAGCAGCTCTACGTTTCCTCTCAGGGATGGTCCGCGAGAGCCAGTTGGTTTGAGGCAGCAAACGGGAGTCATAACCTGGTGGGTCTCGGGCTTGATGGCTCCATGCTCTTCAATGATTGGGTATTGGGTATGCGGGGTAGTTATGCCGGGTCTACCTATGGTGAGCTGCCGGGACAACAAGTAGCCAAGTTGGGCGGGTTTCTCAATCTTTCCGGTTTTGCCACTAACCAGTTGTCGGGTGACCAGGTCAGTTATGGCCACGTGCGTGCCGAGCGCATTTTGGGCCAAATGCCCATAGGGTTACGTGGTGACTTGCGTGCTGGTGTGGCGTTGGAAGCAGGTCGCATTGGCAGGCCGCTGTCCGAGCCATTACGCACCGGCGTACTCGACTCTGCCGTCATTTATCTCCGCACCGAAACACCGATTGGCCCCGCCTACATCGGTCTTGGACGCGCCAGTAGCGGGCAGGTGAATGCCTACCTGTTCATCGGAACACCGTAAGCCCGGTTTTTCTTTTGGGGTGTTGTGAACTGCTCAAGGTGCTGAGTTTTCTGCACTGCTGGAGATAAATCTATCTCGGTCATGCACCATCTCGATTGAACTCAGCTTTGCATCAAGGCCCAAACACGGGCCGACGTCAGCGGCATTTGCAGCAACGGCGCTTTAGCCACCATACCGGCGCGGGCCAGTGCATCGGCCACGGCGTTGACCACCGTGGGGGTCGCGCCGATGGTACCAAGCTCGCCCACACCTTTGACGCCGAG
>JBILKC010000277.1:0-3791 GCA_044376885.1 Hylemonella sp.
GTGCAAAGGGCTAGGCGTACGCCAACTGCCCTGGCAACGCCATGAACGGTGCGCTGGGCCTGAATGCACCCACAGGCGGCCCCAGCGGTTGTGACAGGTTTGCCCTGAGCACCATGAGCGGCTTTGCCAGCGGCATGACCATGAACGCCTTGAGGGGCCACAAGCTCTCCGGTTGTTGAAGTTAGCCGAGCAAACAAGCGCACAGCACCACAAAGGCCCTCGCAGGTGACTTCTTCTTTAGCCGCCAGCCGCAATACGCTGCAAAGCCTCACGCGCCGTAACGATAGGAACGCCCTGATAGCTACCAAGGAGCAGCAAATCACGCTTGTCGCCCGAGGCAATCAAGTCAGCCGCCCCGGCGAGCGCAGCGGCCAGCACATGGTCATCATCGGGGTCTGTCCGCACCACCTGTGGCACCGATGCAGGCCACACCACCACGGCCAGAGCGCGCAAGTCATCGACGATGCCTTGGGGTGTCAACTCCGCTTGTGCAAGCCGTGCAGCAAACTTACCCCGCCCGATCACATCCATCAGCTCGGCCAACAGCACCTCACTCGTAAACAACTCAAACTCTCCGGCCCTGGCCGCATTCACCAAGTCGCGAGGTAACCCAGGGAACACCACACCAGAGACCAGCAAATTGGTATCAACAACAATACGCATGCGGTCACTGTCTAGGGGGTAATGGGGCGTGCAGCCTGGCGCGCACGCCGTGCGGCTTGCACTTCCTCTTCAACTTCCTCTTCCGAAATTGCTGGCAGGTTTAGCGCATCAAGCTGGTCCATGGCATTGCCCAGGCGCTGGGCGGCAGCTGCGCGCTGCACACGGCTTGCTAAAAATTCCACAAAATCCACCACCTCGGCTATGCGCTCAGGCGGCAACACCTTGAGACGTTGCATCAATTGGGTTTCCAGTGATGTCATACCAATTTCTCCTTGTGAGTGGGGGTGGGCGGCGCTTGGATCAAGTGTACTTCGTGGGCTGCAATAGACGGCACCTATCGTTAGTCCTGACGCAACTGCTGCCGCTGGCACTGCCTTAGGAGCCATGGAGATTGAGCGCCCTGCGCGGCGGACAGATGACGGCTGCGCAGGTGGCTACCGATGCCTTTGGCAATGCATTGGGGAACTCCATCGTGGATCGCTTAAGTAGGCCAGCCATCACTGTGGCTCCGACCTCTGAGGCGGCAGTGGTATTGGCAGATCAGCTTAAGTCACAGCTGAATTTTCACCTGAAGATGCGGCGAAGGCTGCTGAAATTCTTGCCAAGAACTACGACAGGTTCGGCATTGATGACACCTTCAATATGGGTGCTTCTGAGAAGTCCAAATCAACTTGGGAACCAAAATCAAAAGCGGAGCAAAGTGCGTACGACATCGCGGCACCGAAGAGGGAGCAGCTGGCAAAAAGGACTGGTTGAACAACTTCTTGCAAGGTACCGGCCAAAAGGCGCCTCAATACACCCAAGCAATACGAACAGCTCAAAAATTCTCTGAAGCAACTGGTGGAATGAACATCAGCTTCACTGGACACTCCCTTGGTGGTGGTTTGGCTATGGCGCAGGCATTGGTCACGGGTACCCAGGCGACCGTCTTTAATGCCGCCGCCGTTTATATAGAAACCATCAAACCCTACGGGGTAAACTTCAGCAATGCAGATCAACTTATCAAGGCGTACAACGTGTAGGGTGAGATGTTGAACTTCATGCAAGATGGTGGGAAACTTGGCCTAGCAGCCTTAGCCCGAGTCGGTGGTGGCCTGCTGGGGCTGGCCGGTACCTTGCACGGCAATCAGGCCGCTATCAAATTAATGGAGTTACCCAAGGTGCAGGCAAATCGTGAACGTTTGCCTGCTGTTAACGCCCCGCCGATAGGCACCAATGGTTTTGAATTTGTTAACAAACTTGGAGTACTTGATACTGCGGCTAATATGTTCAGTCTACACTTTATGAGCAACGTGATTTACTCTATGGGAAGCCGTTTGTACAGTGGTCTTTGGGGGCAAAAACCGCAATGAATTTGAAAACAATCCACTCGATCAGTATTTATATTTTATCGGTGGGGATGACCACACAAGCAGCATCTATGGAACACAAAGTAGGTGACAAGAGTGCACAGGATCTATTTGCCGACCCCAAGGTGCAAGCATTGGCCGTCGCAGCTTGTAATGGCGATGCTGCCGGTATTGCCAGGGCGCTGGCTTCGGATATCCCCGTTGATGCTACGGGTCTGGATCAATCAACACCATTGATGTGGGCATTGAGTTGTGATAACGCGGACGGTATGGAAGCACTCCTTAAAGCAGGAGCGGATCCCAACAAGAGCAATGGGCGCTTTACCCCCGTATATGCAGCGGCCACACGCCATAAAACGGAGCCGTTGAAGTTATTGCTTAAATACGGTGGTGTGGCCAATACAGAAGACAGCAAGACCCGTAAAACCGCATTGCAAGAAGCTCTAGAGCTTGGCATTCATGGAATTGGATGGGACAACTATTACGCATTGTTGCAAAAGGCGGATATCAATACAGCCGATGAGATGGGATATACGATTACAAAAGATGCAGCCGCGCTGGGCCAATTTGATAAAGTATTCGAGTTGTTGGAGCGTGGCTACCAATACGATCTGACCGATTTAGGATACACCGTACAAACACGGCAAGTGGATCCCAATCATGTCCAGGCGCAATGGCAAAAAATGGTGCGTGCACTCTTGGAGTCAAAGGGGGTGAAGTTCCCGGTCTTGCCGCGTAATCAGAGGGGCAAAAGCAATGGATAAGAACTTGTGAATAACATTTAAGCAATAGAAGAAGCCACCCACAACCCCAACAGCAAGAGTGGGATTGTGGGTGGCTTCTTCTTAGCTGCTTTCTACTACCCGTTGCAACGCCTGCGCAGCCAAGGCCAGTGCCACCATGGCGTCATCATCCTTGTTCAATAACCGCCCGCATCGGGTTCAGTTCAAAGACCCTCGCTGGGCGCGCGCAGCCTTCACCTCGGCATTGATCTCTTGCATCGACATCTCGGGGATACCTGCGACGGCCACGCGGTCAGCGATGGACAGTAGCGAATTAGCCGCATCGCGCTTGCGCAGTGCCTCTGTCAGCAAGCGGTCGATGGCCTGGGGGGTGAGTAGGCCAGCGGCTTGTGCGGCCTGGGCGGTGATGTCGGGTAATTCAAGTCGAACGATGGTCATGGTGTAGTCCTCATCAATTTCAAGTGCGACTTTGCGCAAAAAATACCATTCAGTATTCGCATTACCACTTGCTGCTTGGCCCGCTGGATGCATTGGTTCATGAACAATGCTCACTGAAATTGTACGATTTGGACTTGCCTCGGGCATTTGTTAGCCAAAGGCCACGCGATTTTTCTCCTTCAGAGTCATCGCTTTGCCGGAACGCCCCTGACGAGTCTGCACATTCTTAAAACGCAACCTTCTCAAACTGCGACAAAAGCAGGGCATTTTGTCCGGACCAGCGCTCCAGTGCGGCGGTGTCTTTGGCTTGCAGCCAGGTCAAAAATGCCAAGGCCAGTTGGCGCGTGGCTACCTTGATCTGGGGGTTAAGCGCCACGCCACCTGTACCCATGCGGTCGGTAAAGATGCTGTGCGAGCCGTCTTTGAACACAGCCAACACCTTGGCGGCCTGTGTGGTGGTGCCTGTGGCCTGGAACAGGGCAAGGCGGTCGGCCACACCAGAGTTGTAGCCCGGAATCTGGATGTCGTCTGCTGTGGCGGTGATGTGCAGGGTAGGGACGTCTATTCCAGAGACGATGTTGAGCGGATCGCCCAGGCC
>JBILKC010000278.1:0-3783 GCA_044376885.1 Hylemonella sp.
GCCGAGGCCAGCTGCTTGACGGGAAGTTTCAAATTCTTCGACCCAGAAAGATCAGCAACCAGATCGCGCCCGAGAGCAAAATCCAGGGGTCGCGCAGCAGATCGCGTGACACATCTTCCCCTCGGCCCTGATGCACCTGGTAGGCAAAGCGCAGCACGGCAAAAATGACGACGGGCACTGAATACACCAGCCGCTCGCCATGCTGGGCCATGGCCTCGGCACTGGTCGCAAACAAACTGTAGGTCATGATGGTGGCGGCCATGGTCACGGCCATGAACGTGTCCAGCAGTGCCGGGGGGTAATGCGCCATGACCGCGCGCTGTTTCCCGGCGTCATTGAAGCTTTCTGCCTTGCGCTTGGAAAAGCCCAGGTACAAGGCAATGAAGAGACCGGTCAGAAGCAGCCAGCGTGAGGGTGGAATACCCAGGGCCAGCGTTCCGGCCAGTATGCGCAGCATGAAGCCGGTTGCGATGATGAAGACATCGACCACGGGCACATGCTTGAGTCGCCAGGAATAGGCCAGGTTCTGCAGCACATAAACCGCCAGCAAAACCAGCAGAATCTTGTTGCCGGCTGCCAGCCAGACCGAGAGCAGGCCCAGCCCAAGCGCCAGTGCCAATGCCGCGTTGACCGACACCTTGCCGCTGGCCAGGGGCCGGTTGCGCTTGACGGGGTGCAGCGAGTCGGTGAGCCTGTCGCGCCAGTCGTTAATGATGTAGACCATGCTGGAGACGCTGCAAAATGCAGCAAACACATTGAGCACAGTCAGGGCCAGGGCTGCGTTGTCCCAGGATTGGCTAAATACCAGTCCGGCAAAGACAAACATGTTTTTCAGCCATTGATGCGGTCGCATCAGCACCAGCAGGGAGGGTATTGAGTTCATGGTTACGCCAGGATTCGGTGTTGTCCGGTTCGGTAAACTTTTTGCAAAATCCACCAGATCAGCCCGCTGACGGACAAAGTCAAGGGCAGTGCCCACAGGACATCGCTCAACCAATGAGCGCCCACGGACATGCGGGCCACACCGATGGTCAAGCCCGCAACAAGACCCACAACAGCCCACAGGCCACGGTGTTTTTCATCAATCAGCATGAGGGAGGCAAAGAAAAACCCGCAGGCCACATGCCCACTGACAAAAGCGCAGTTGTCAATGCACTGGTTGGCTTGCACCAGCGCGCCGGTAAACAGCCGGTCGCCACCGAACTCGACCACATCAAAGGGGCGTGCACGCAAATGGTGTTCTTTAACTGCCCAGGTGGCAAAACCCGGGCCCAGTAATAAGGATAAGCCGACAAATCCCAGCCGCATGCCCGAATGCCTCAACTTGGGCACCAGGCTGATCGCTAGCCATGCAGCCAGGCACACCAAGGCCAGGGCTCTGAAAGTGTCCGGTGTGTATTCATTAATCAGGTCCACCCAAAGCCATCTGGAGGGATCAATCGGCGGGTCCTCCTGAAGAAAATACCCGGCCACCAGAATATCCAGACGCGGCCAGATTGCCGGTAACAGGGCAACAGCCAGAGAAACGCTGAACAGCGTCAAAAAAAGCGTCTTGAGGCGCATGCGCAAAGCGATCGGGCTTGAGCAGCGCTAGTCGCGCGACAAGGCAATTTGGGCCAGAGTGTCAATCATGCGGGGATTTTCCCCTACTGAGGGCTGCAAGTTAAAGACAACATGCGGGTATCTCTGTTCAAGCCCGGTCATGAGCAGGGGCAGGTCTTCCCGCGCATGTTTTCCAACGCCCAAAAACAGGGGTACAACCGTGATGGCTTGCAGCCCCAGATCAATCAGTTCAGAGGCGCTGGTCTGCAAATCCGGGGAGTTCAGTTCCAGAAAAGCGCAACGCACCGGACGATCAGGCGCCATTTCAGCAATTCTGGCGGCGACCGCCTCCATGGGTTTGCGCCACAAGGGGTCTCGTGAGCCATGGGCAAACAGGATGATCCCACCGTACGGATTGTTACTGCTCATTGTGCTTATGTTCATCGTCGTAAAACCAGCCAGCCAAAGGCCGTCAGGGACAGCAGGGAATAAATCATGCCAGGCAGGGCCGCCGTCAACCAGGGTTGCCAGTTTCGCAACTCACCCACATAGCCCATCACATTGTTGAGGAAAAAGAAGCTGATGCCGGCCAGAACTCCGCCAAACACATAGACAGAAATGCCTTCGGATCTGAAGTGTAAATAGGCAAAAGGCAGGGCCAGCACCACCATGACCAGGCAACTGAGTGGATAAAACACTTTTTTCCAGAATTCAATTTCATAACGCTGGGAGGTCTGGCTGTTGGCGTCCAGATGACGGATGTACTGAAACAGGTCTATCGTGCTCATGCGGTCAGGACGCAGCACAGCGGCAGAGACCATTTCTGCACTGATGTCGGTGGGCCAGCGAAATCTCGGCACGATGGATCGTTCAACTTGTCGACTGTCCTTGGCAGCGCCGGTGAACTCGGTTCGTTCGGCATTGATAAGAATCCAGGATTCGTCTTCGCCGAATTGGGCCTGGTCTGCACGGGTCATGGAGACCAGAAGCCCCCGGTTGTCAAACTCAAAAATCCGCACGCCACGCATGCTGCCGTCTGAGGCCAATGAGTTCACGTTGGTTGCAAACTGCCCGTAAGATTGTTTTTCCTTGAGCCAGGCCCCGGTTTGTCCCACAGAAATACTGCCCTGAAAGCGGGCTTTGAGGAGTTGGGCCGTTCGGTCAGACCAGGGGGCCAGATAGTCCCCAATGGCAAAGGTCAACACCACAAAAACGCTGCCACAGGCCAGCAGCGTGCGCAGTGCGCGCCAAGGACCGAGACCGCTGGTGCGAAGAATCGTGAACTCGGAACTTTGTGCCAGGCGGCTCATGACGAAAATGGTACCGATCAGAACGGTGATCGGCAGCAGCTCATACAAATGGCTGGGCACAAGCAGCGTGACGAAACTCAGGGCTTGCGGGAGTTGATAGCCAGCACCAGCACCAGGGCGGCCTATGGAGGGTAACTGGTCGACAAAGTCGAAAAAACTGAACAGCGCCAGAAAAGCCAGGGTGACAAACGAGACCGAGGTAAAGACTTCACCGTAAATCAACCGTCGGATGGTTTTCATGCGTTTGAAGTCGCTTTGACTTTTGGCGTGGGCCACCATTGCCAGTTGTGATGGCGTTTGGACAGCCAGAGCAAGCTGGCCAATAAGCCACCGCCGTGCAAGAGCAACATGAACGCGGAAAAAGAAATCTGGCTGGTCGCGATCCAGTTTTGCCCCAGATTGAGCAGATTGAGATAGACCTGAAAGAGGAGCAGCGAAAAAATAAGATTACCGGCGCGACCGACCCGCGGGTTTACACGGGATGAAGCCACGGCAATGATCAGCAGATTGGTTGCAGCCAGAAGAAACCCCAGACGCCAGGAAATTTCGCCTAAATTGCTCGCATTGGGGTTGCCCACCAGGTAAAGCATGGAGCGCGTATTGAGGGGAATATCGCTTTGGTCATTGGCCAGTCCGGGTTCCACAACCAGGCCGTAGACAGAAAACTCGCTGATTTTGAGGTCCTTTTTGCCTATGCTGTTTTCCAGCCGCTGGCCGTTTTCAAGAATCAGGAATTTATCGTCCTCGATGCGCTCAATCCGCCCACTTCGGGCTGAAGTGACCGTTTCTTTGCCGTTTTCGGCGGTGGCAATGAACACATTGCTGGCCGATTGTTGGGCTGAAAGATTCTTTTCAACGAAAAACACCCGTTTGCCACCGGCAGATTCCTGAAATTGCCCGGGCTCCACGCGTTCCAGGTCGCCCCGTTTTT
>JBILKC010000279.1:0-3759 GCA_044376885.1 Hylemonella sp.
AAGCGCCACCGCAAATGAAGAGTATGTTGGTCGTGTCGATTTGGATGAAGTCCTGGTTGGGATGTTTGCGTCCACCCTGCGGAGGGACGCTGGCCATGGTGCCTTCAATCAACTTGAGCAACGCCTGCTGCACGCCTTCGCCTGAGACATCACGGGTAATGGATGGGTTGTCAGATTTACGTGAAATTTTGTCAATTTCGTCAATATAGACTATGCCACGCTGTGCCCGCTCAACCTCGTAGTTGCAGCTCTGGAGCAGCTTTTGAATAATGTTTTCAACGTCTTCGCCCACATAGCCAGCTTCAGTCAGCGTTGTTGCGTCTGCCATCACGAAAGGGACATCCAACATGCGGGCCAAAGTCTGGGCCAGCAGTGTTTTACCGGATCCGGTTGGACCAATTAGCAAAATATTGCTTTTAGTCAGTTCAACTTCGTCTTTGCGCGCCTTTTCCTTGTGCTGTAATCGTTTGTAATGGTTGTAAACAGCAACAGCAAGGGTTCGCTTGGCAGGCTCCTGACCAATAACGTAATTGTCGAGGTTTAGCTTGATTTCGGAAGGGGTTGGCAACTCATTGCCGGATTTACGAGCATCAACTGCCTGGGGAAGTTCGTCTCGAATGATTTCGTTGCAGAGCTCAATGCATTCATCACAGACAAAAACGGATGGCCCCGCAATCAATTTTTTGACTTCGTGCTGACTCTTGCCGCAAAACGAGCAATAGAGAGTTTTCTCACCGGAAGCGCCTTTTTTTTCGGCCATGCAAAAAATGCCTATTTAGATGAATTCGTTAATGATAACCATAAAAAAAACGGTGTCTCCCATCTGAGGAATACACCGTTTCCAAGAGACCTATAGATCAGCTTCGCTTTGCAATCACCTGGTCAATCAGTCCGTATTCTTTAGATTCATCGGCCGACATGTAATAGTCGCGCTCCGTGTCCTTGGCAATTCTCTCCAATGGCTGACCCGTACGGTCAGCAAGAATCTTGTTGAGCTGCTCACGCGTTTTCAAAATCTCGCGCGCCTGAATCTCGATTTCAGTGGCTTGGCCTTGCGAACCACCAGAAGGTTGATGAATCATGATCTTGGAATTCGGCAAAGAAAACCGTTTCCCTTTAGCACCTGCTGCAAGCAAAAACGCACCCATGCTGGCAGCAAAGCCGATGCACAAGGTTGAGACTTCGGGCTTGATGAAGTTCATGGTATCAAAAATAGCCATCCCTGCACTGACAGAACCGCCTGGGGAATTGATGTAGAAAGAGATGTCCTTATCCGGATTTTCGCTCTCCAGAAACAACAACTGTGCAACGACCAAGTTAGCGGTTTGGTCATTGACAGGTCCAACCAGGAAAATAACCCGTTCCTTGAGTAGCCGGGAATAAATGTCGTAGGAGCGCTCTCCGCGCCCCGACTGCTCAATCACCATAGGGATCATGCCGAGCCCCTGGGTTTCCATCGCGCTGGTGTGTGTGTTCATGCTCGCTCCAAAAAATCAGGCTTGGCCCATCAACTCATCAAAAGAAATGGCTTTCTCGGTCACCTTGGCTTTGGACAAAACAAATTCAGTGACGTTGTTTTCAATTACAACAGCCTCAACATCTGCAAGGCGGCGCTGGTCACTCATATACCAGCTCATGACGTCTGCCGGCTTTTCGTAACTGGCCGCAAGTTCTTGCACATGCGCCTTGATTTTTTCAGGAGTTGCACGCAAGTCGTTGGAACGGACCAACTCAGCCACCACCAAACCCAAACGCACACGACGCTCAGCCTGGGGGCGGAAAATATCGTCAGGAATAGGTGCCTTGTCGAAATCTTTCACACCGCTCTGCTTGAGTTCAGCACGTGCGCCCTCAACCAGACGCGCAATCTCGGATTCAATCATGGCATTGGGGCAATCGAGCTCCGCCTTGGAAACCAATGCATCCATCACAGCCTGTTTGTTACGGGACAACAAACGGGTTTTGACTTCACGCTCAAGATTCTTCTTGATGTCTTCCCTCAGGGCCTCAACCGTAGCGTCGGCAATCCCGAGCGACTTGGCCAGAGCGTCATTGACTTCCGGGAGATGCGCGGCTTCAATTTTGTTCAGGGTCACCATGAAATCCGCAGTTTTTCCAGCGACATCCTTGCCATCGTAATCGGCCGGAAAAGCCAAAGGAAAAGTTTTGCTTTCGCCAGACTTCATGCCACGCACAGCCTCTTCAAAATCCCGGAGCATCTGGCCTTCGCCTACCAGAAACTGAAAGTCACTGGCTTTGCCGCCCTCAAATGGCTCGCCATCGATCTTGCCTTCGAAGTCAACCGTCACGCGGTCACCCACCTGAGCAGCCGCTTCCAGCGCGCGCTGGGCAAAGGTACGTCGCTGTTTGCGCAAAATCTCCAGCGTTTTTTCAATAGCAGCATCAGTGACTTCAGTGTTGATTTTTTCAACCTCTGCTGTATGGAGATCACCAATTTTGACTTCAGGAAAAACTTCAAAAATCGCGTCAAAGGCCATTTCACCATCCGGCGAGCCTTCCTTCTCAGTGATACGGGGCTGTCCTGCCACGCGAAGCTTGGCTTCATTGGCAGCAGCGCTAAAGGCCTCTCCCACCTTGTCGTTCATCACTTCGTAGTGGACCGAGTAGCCATAGCGTTGGGCCACGACGTTCATAGGCACTTTGCCTGGGCGAAAGCCGTCCATCTTGACGGTACGCGCCAGGCGCTTGAGGCGAGTATCGACTTCATTTTGAATGCTGTTGAGCGGCAGCGTCAATGTGATTTTGCGTTCGAGTTTTTCAAGTGTTTCTACAGTCACCGGCATCATGGTTCTCCTAATTGGTGCGCGGGGCGGGACTCGAACCCGCACAGTATTGCTACCGTCAGGACCTAAACCTGGTGCGTCTACCAATTTCGCCACCCGCGCTAAAAAAATAATTGGGTAGGTCTTGCAGGCCTACCCAATAAATTGGTCTTGAGTTATTTTAACCTGCGACGGAGCTGCATTTGTGATGCCCAACGGCCAAGGGCACTCAATCCCCCGGCAGTTAAACAGCCTGAGGACTCTCCCGCTTGACCCGGAACCAGGCTGCATACATGGCAGGCAAGGCCAGCAAGGTCAGCGCTGTTGCAACGATCAATCCGCCCATGATAGCCACTGCCATTGGCCCCCAGAAGACCGATCGGGAGAGCGGAATCATGGCCAATACAGCCGCCGCAGCAGTTAAGACAATGGGCCGTAAACGACGCACTGCACTTTCTACGATTGCGTCCCAAGCGGCAATGCCGTTGGCCCTGTCCTGCTCAATCTGATCAATCAGAATAACGGAGTTGCGCTGAATCATGCCCATCAGCGCAATCACGCCCAGCAGGGCCACGAAACCAAACGGACGCTCCAGCACAAGCAAGGCACCTGCTACACCTGCAATTCCCAGCGGCCCGGTAATGAAAACCAGCAGCGCTCGGCTGAAACTTTGAAGTTGCAGCATCAACAGTGTAAAGGTGATGAACAACATGATGGGGATACCCGCCGCAATGGAGGCCGAACCTTTGCTGCTTTGCTCCACCGCGCCCGCCACTTCAATGCGATATCCCGTCATGCCGCTGGCGTGCCACTTGGCTTCAAGGGCTTTGAGACCGGGCAGCAAATCGTTGGTCACTGTGGCACCTTGCATGCCCTCCACGATGTCACTCTGAACTGTGATGGCGTAGTTCCGATTTTCACGCCACATCACGCCTGGCTCCCAGGTCAAGATGGGCTTGGCAATTTGGGTCAGGGG
>JBILKC010000280.1:0-3751 GCA_044376885.1 Hylemonella sp.
CAACTAAGGCCGTTATTGTCACCCGCTATTTAAAAATCCGCTCTGGAATCCAGCGCATTCCAAAAGATAGCCACTTCGAAGCCGGGTCAGACCCGGCTTGTTGACCTACAGTGGCATCGAGCTGAAGCAGGTTCTCAATGATCGTCCAACGAAAGCCACTCTGCCAGTAAGGGCGGTTTTTGTCGTCACCGAAGGTCTCTGCAATGAATATGGTCCGTGAGTTGAGCGTCCACTCACCGCCCAGGCCCCAGGTCATACGGTCCTGACGCGTCGCATCATCCCGCAGCCAACCCAGATTGCTGTGAACAATCAAGCGATCGTCTTTGAGCGAGAACGAAGCCGGAAAATACACATAGTTGTTGCCCAGCTGGTTTGGACCCGGCGTAATCTCGGGGTGACGCACTGTGCCTGCCGCCACCCCCAGCCCCCAGCTATTGGTGGTAAGGGGCTTGAACAAGGTTTTGAGCTGAAGAACATAGTCAGTGGTACCGCTGGGCTGGCCGTCGGCCCGGGCCACACCGCCGCCCAGGGTGAGCTCCAGGTTACCGGTGGGGTTGCAGGCCGGCAGGGCCCAGACTTCTCGACTTTCCTGGTAGAAACGCGTCCAGCTCTCAAGCTGACAACTTCCCGCCGTGGTCAGGCGGGCGTCATCCGTCACAAACGGTCTGGCCGCCCAAGCCGGCAAGGCAAAACCCAGGAGAAAAATAACCACAGCAAAAATACGCATCGCAAAATTCTAAATTTGAAATATGACAGCGGCACGCAAACCCTGACCCGTCTGCGGGCTGCCCAGTTCAAAGCGGGCACCCATCACCTGGGCAAACTTGGCCACAATGGCCAAGCCCAGGCCCGCGCCATTCTCAATGATAGACAACATGACACCCTGCACGTGTGGGGTTAGCTGGACCGTCACACGGCTGACCTGTCCTTCAGGTGAACGCCCGTAACGCAAGGCGTTGTCAATCAAATTGGTCAGAATGCCCTCGACCATGGACACATTGCCGAACACACGTACCGGCGGCATCCGGGCGCACCAGGTAGCGCAGAACGGTGGCTTGCACCACTTCGTCGAGCGCCACATCCTCCATGGGAATGCCGACAAAAGCTGTTTACAACCGCTGGCCAGGCTTCCAGCGCTTGAGCAAAAGGGCGTTGCTCATGACACTGACCGAGCTCATGGCCATGGCAGCGCCGGCCAGAACCGGATTGAGGAAGCCGAAAGCAGCCAGCGGAATACCGGCCACGTTGTAGAAAAATGCCCAAAACAGGTTTTGCCGGATTTTTTTCACGGTCCGGTCTGACACCTCAAGGGCTGCGGCCACCAGCATGGGGTCGCCACGCATCAGGGTGATTCCTGCCGCATGCATGGCAACATCGGTGCCGTTGCCCATGGCCATACCAACGTCGGCTGCAGCCAGTGCGGGCGCGTCGTTCACACCATCGCCCACCATTGCCACCACGTGCCCGCCGGCCTTGAGCGCGATCACCTGCGCAGCCTTGTTTGCAGGCAACACGTCAGCCATGACCTCCCCCTGATCGGGCCGCAGTCCCAATTGAAGCGCCATGGCTTCGGCGGCCCCACGGTTATCGCCGGAGATCATTACTGTCCTGATACCGCGCGCGCGCAGGGCTGCCAAGGCGGCTTTGGCACCGGACTTGGGCTCATCTCCAAAAGCGAGCAGGGCACGAACAGTCAAACCGCCCGTGCTGCGTTGCGCCAAAACCGAGACGGTGGCTCCAGCCCGTTGAAGTTCAGCCGCACGGTCGTTCAATGTCCCCAGATCAACCGCCAACTCCTGCATCCAGCGCAGGCTTCCCAGGAGAAAGCTGTCGTTACCCAGCTCACCCTCGCTGCCCCGACCAGGAACAGCCCTGACACTGTCAGGCGCCACCAGCACCAGACCGCGTTGCTTGGCAGCATTGACCACGGCGCGCGCAAGCGGATGCTCACTGCCGGTCTGCAGGCTGCCTGCAATGGTGAGGAGCGCCGCATCATTGCCCTTGTCGGCCGCAATAAAGGCCGTCAACCTCGGTTGCCCGACCGTCAGGGTCCCTGTTTTGTCAAACGCCACGATGTCCACCCGGTGAGCCAGCTCAAGGGCCTGGGCGTCCTTAATCAAAATACCAAACTTTGCCGCTACGCCGGTTCCTGCCATGATGGCTGCCGGAGTGGCCAGACCCAGCGCGCAGGGACAAGCAATCACCAGAACCGCAACAGCGCGAATGACCGCCAGTTCAAAAGGGTGTCCCGTCAGCCACCAGCCGAACAAGGTGATGGTCGCAATCAACAACACGACCGGCACAAAAACCGCAGAAACCTGATCCACCAGACGCTGGATAGGCGCTTTGGCCGCTTGCGCGTCTTCCACCAGGCGAATAATTTGGGACAGCGTGGTTTCGTTGCCAACCGCCGTGACAGTCAACACAATGCGCCCGTCGCCATTGATGGAGCCGCCGGTCAATGGGTCTTGCGGGTCTTTGGCAACCGGCAATGGCTCACCGGTGAGCATGGACTCGTCCACCTGGGTGTGGCCACTTTGCAGGCGGCCGTCTACCGGAAACCGCTCCCCGGGAAGAACCACAAGCCGGTCGCCCACCATCACCTCGATCACAGGAACATCGACCTCGCCGTCTGCGCCCATCAGATGCGCCATATCGGGACGCAAGGCGTGCAGGGCACGAATGGCGGCTGTTGTCTGACGCTTGGCCCGGACCTCCAACCATTTACCAAGCAAAACCAGGCTGACAACCAGTGCTGAGCCTTCAAAATACAGATGCACCATTGCGCCGTCCTCAGCGGTCAGCCACAACCACATGGACAGGGCCCAGCCCGCCGTGGTCCCAATGGCGACCAGCAGATCCATGTTGCCGCTCAACGCTCTAAGGGCGTGCCAGGCCGCCTTGTAAAAACGTGCACCCAGAATGAACTGAACTGGCGTCGCCAGCAGAAACTGCAGCCAGGCGGGCAGCATCCAGTGCGGCCCGAATAGATCGCCCACCATAGGCAATGCAAGCGGCAAGGAGAGGGCCAAACCTAAACCCACGGGCAGGAAGCCTGACCAGGGTGAGATGTCTTGCGGTAAATCCAACGAGTTGTGGGTGAGCGGCTCGTAGCCAGCGTCTCTCACCGCCCGCCGCAGCCGGGCCTCCATCTGATCGCCGGGTTGGTAAACAATACGCGCAGATTCGGTGGCCAGATTGACCGTGGCATCCGTCACACCGTGAACTTTTTTGAGCGCCTTCTCAACCCGGCTCACGCACGAGGCACACGTCATGCCGCCAATGCCAATGTCCAGGGGTGGGTTTAAATCTGCGAGCATGGCCTCATTGTGTTCTTTTGGAAATAGCTTGCATAAAGGCTATATTGCATTCCAAAGATCATTTTTCAAGGAAATGTCATGAATCAAACCTTCGAAGTCACAGGCATGACCTGCGGGCACTGCGAAAAAGCCGTGACGCAGGCCATCAAGCGGGTTGATGCTGCCGCAGAGGTCAAAATTGATCGGACCCTGAACCGGGTTGATGTCATTACCGGAGAAAATCGGTCATTGATTGCTCATGCCATTGCCGAGGAGGGCTATCAGGTCGCCTCGGATTGAAGCCCGACACGAACTGATTCCCCGACTTGCATCGCCGCAAACATGAAGACCTATACCTCCTCGCCACAAACCTCAACGAGCCACTGGAGAAGCGTTGAACGCATCATCACTGGACAAGCCACCAGCGACGGTGCCGGGGTCAAACTCACGCG
>JBILKC010000044.1:0-12322 GCA_044376885.1 Hylemonella sp.
CTGGCTTTGCCGGCCGGTTTTACTGCTGCCTTCGCGCTGGAATTCAATATTGGCGGTGGCACAGTCCTGACCATAACTGGTGATCACGGTTTTAAGAACCTTGCGTGCCAGACCTTGGGCGGGCCGATTGGCCCGGAAATTACATATGGCGTCATACCCGTACAGGTTTTCTGTCGCGCCATAACGCAGCGTGTGCGGACTGTTCCAGAACAATTCGTCCAGCACCGCCACATCGTTGCTGACCAGGGCCGCTTCGTAGCGGTTGAAGGCGGTGGTGACCTCGGCAATAACGTCGGGTTGGTTGATAGTCAGGCTCATGAGGGTGCTCAGGTCAACAGTTGATAAGAAAACGGCTAAGTGAAATTGGCCAAAAGCCGCTAGCTTACAGCGGCGGAGGCTTCAGATAGGCCACCCCGGCCTGGCTTAACACCTGGGCAGCGCGCAGGGCCAGGTCTTCGCGCCAGGGCGCGGCTATCAGTTGAACCCCCAGCGGCAATGCCGAATGATCGGGCCACAGGGGTGCGGCCACCACCGGACAGCCGGCAAACGACACCGGCTGGGTCAGCAGGCCCATGGCCGGACGACAGGGATGGCGGGTGCCATTCACGTCCAGCCACTCGGTGCCGATGCGGGGCGCGGTAACCGGGGTGGCGGCACACAAGAGTACATCCCAGTGCTCGAACAGGGCATTGATCTTGTCGCGGTAAATCCGCCGAAAGCGTTGCGCCCGCAAATACCAGGCCGCAGGCTGGATTGCGCCGGAGATAAAGCGGTCTACCGACAGCGGCTCAAAATCCTGCGGTCGGGTGCGCAGGTCGTCCAGATGCAACGCACCCCCTTCGCTGGCCGTCATGATGAACGCGGCTGTGCGACCCAGCGCAGCGTCCGGCCAGATGGCCTCGTCGATGGCACCCAAGGCTTGTGCGGCGCGCTGCACCACCTCACGGGCAGCAGGCGTGGCATGGTCATGAAAGTAGCCGCCCAGCACACCGATGCGCAAGCCCTCAATGCCCCGGTTCAGGTGGCTGCTAGCGGGTTGAATGCGCAAAGCGTGGCACCCGGGGTCCAGCGGGTCTGGCGTTTGCAAGGCGTCGTAGGCCAGGGCCAGGCCGTCAACCGAGTTGGCAAACGGCCCCAGATGGTCAATGCTGTGCACAAAGGGGTAAGTGCCCCGGCGCGACAAGCGCCCGAAAGTGGGCTTGAGGCCCCAGACGCCGCACAGCGAAGCCGGCACACGGATAGACCCGTTGGTGTCTGACCCCAAAGTAATGGGCACCTGCCCGGCCGCCACAGCCGCGCCAGATCCGCCCGACGAGCCACCTGCAATGCAGTTCAGATCGTGCGGGTTGTGGCAGGGACCATCATGGCTGTTCTCGGTGGTAAAGCCGTAGGCGTATTCGTCCATATTCAGCGCGCCTACCAGCACCGCACCGGCACTCTGCATTTGCTGAACCAACACCGCATCCTGCCCGGCAGCTGGCAAGCCGCGGTTGATCTTGGAGCCCGCCCGGGTGGTCAGGCCTTCAATGTCATACAGGTTCTTCACGGCATAGGGCACCCCGGCCAGCAGTGGCAGCGTTTCGCCACGGGCGCGGCGCGCATCGATGCTTTGGGCCTGCGCCAGGGCACGGCTGTGGGTAAGGTCGGTAAAGGCGTTGACCCGGATGTCGGTGGCCGCAATCCGCTCCAAACTGGCGCTCACCACCTCAACCGCGCTTTGCTCGCCTGCGGCAATGCGCCGGGCCAGGGCTGCAGCGTCAAGTTCAATTGCTTCTTTTTTCATAGCGATGTATCAGCCTGCATCAACGGTTGGAAACGCTTTTGGGCAATAAATCTCGGCCAGTTCGTCATGCGCCGCCATGGGCACGTTCTCCAGCATGCGGGCCATGGCCGCCGTACGCATCAGATGCCCGGCCACACTTTGTGCACGCGCTGCATCCATAGGCAGCGACACCGCGGGCGCAACACCCAACACATAGGCCAGGGCCTGTTCTTCGGTCATGCGTGATCTCCTTAAAAAGCGGGTAGCGTGTGGCTGAAGTGGCAGGCCACCGCGCGGACGCCAGCGCGGTCCGCATCGGCAGGTTGCGTTGTCTGCAGCAACGGCGTCTCCTGCTCGCACCGGCTTTGACCGTGCGGACAGCGCCCGGAAAAGCCACAACGTGCCAGCGGCGGCGAACCCGCCATCTGGATCGGACTTTTGGGCTCGCCGGCAAGCAGGTGCTCTTCCGCATTGCGGCCGGTGCCGGGAATCGACGCGATCAGCGCGCGGGTATAAGGGTGCTGCGGGTTGGCAAACACCTGGTCGGCCGGGCCGCTCTCGACAATACGGCCCAGGTACATCACCAGCACCCGGTCGCACAGCAGGCGCACCACATTAAGGTCGTGCGAGACAAACAAAAAACTCATGCCCAGCTCACGCTTGAGCTTGGCCAGCAACTGCAAAATCACCACCTGCACCGACACATCCAGCGCTGCGGTGGGCTCATCCAGCACCAGCAGCCGCGGGCGCAACACGGCGGCACGGGCAATGCCCACGCGTGCCTTTTGGCCGCCCGAGAGCTGATGCGGAAAACGCGGCAGCAACTCATGCGGCAAGCCCGTGAGGGTGGCAATCTCTTCAACCTGGCGGCGGATCTGCCCGGCGTCTTTCAAGCCTCCCAGCAGGCGCAACGGCTCGGCCAGGGTGTCAAACGCGGTGTAGCGGGGGTTCAGGCTGTCATGCGGGTCCTGAAACACCATTTGCACCTGGCTGCGCGACTTGTGCTCCGGCATGCTGCGCGGCTCGATCAGGCTCAGGTCATTGCCCGCAAAACGGATTTGCCCGTCTGTCACCGACAAGGTGCGCGTGAGCAGCCGCACCAGGGTGGACTTGCCGCAACCCGACTCCCCCACCAGGCCCACGGTCTCGCCGGGTGTCAGCGTAAAAGACACCCCGTCTACCGCATGCAGCAAGCCCTTGCCCTTGGGCGTTTTCACCGGGAAATGTTTAACGAGGTCGATCACCTCCAGCAGTGCGGCGGTCATGGTCTTGCGGGGTGATGGCAGCGCACCCGGTGCTGGCCGCGGGTTTCATCCGGCAACTCGCCCTCACACGCCGGGCTGCGCTGGGTGCAACGCTCGGCAAAGCGGCAGGCCGGAAGATCGTTGCGCCGCAAATCCGGCAGGTTGCCGGGGATGGACGTCAACTCGGACAAGGACGCCCGGCCGACCGGCGTGGCACCAATGAGCTGGCGGGTATAGGGGTGCTGGGGATGGTTGAACAGGTCTTCCGTGGGCGCAGCCTCCACGATGTGGCCTGCGTGCATGACCACAATGCGGTCGCATTGGGCACGGGCCAGCCCCAGGTCATGGGTAATGAGCAGCATGGCCATGCCGCGCGCACGCGTTTTTTCCTTGATCAGGCCCATGATGGCCGCCTGGGTTGTGACATCCAGGCCGGTGGTGGGTTCGTCTGCAATCAGCAGCTTGGGGCTGCAGGCCAGCGCCAGGGCGATCATGATGCGCTGGCACAGCCCGCCCGAGAGTTCAAACGGGTAGGCGTGGTAGCGGCGCTCGGGGTCGGGAATGCGCATCTCGGTCAGGCACTCAACCACGCGGGCCTTCAGGTTGGCGCGCAGGGTGGTGGTGTGTTGCTTGAGCACATCTTCAATCTGGTGCCCGACCTTGCGGATCGGGTTGAGTGCGACTTTCGGGTTCTGAAAAATCATGGACACTTCACGGCCGCGCAGGCGCTGCAAATCGGCCTCTTTCGCGCCCAGCAGGTCCATGCCGTCAAAGTGGGCCGTGCCACTGGAAATGCGCGCCGCCGCGTCCGACAAGCCCAGCAAGGCATAAGACAACACGCTTTTGCCGGAGCCGGACTCGCCCACCAGCCCCACGGTTTCGCCCTTGGCAATGGCCAGCGAGACCTGCTGCAGCGCGTTCACGGTGCCGCCACGGGTGCGGAACTGCAGGCTGAGGTTGTTCACGTCCAGCAGGCTCATGTGCGCCTCCGCGGGTCGATCAGGTCGCGCAGGCCGTCACCCAGCAAATTGAAGGTAAAGACCGCCAGCATCAACACCAGGCCGGGGAAGAGGGCAATCCACCACTCACCCGAGATGATGTACGTGGCCCCTTCGGCCACCATGATGCCCCACTCTGCCGCCGGCGGGCTGACACCCAGGCCAATAAAGCTCAGCCCGGCGGCATTCAGAATGGCCCAGCCCATATTGAGCGAAACCTGCACCATCATGGGCGGCATGGCGTTGGGGATGAGGTGAAACAGCAAAATGCGCAAGTCGCCATTGCCCGCCAGCCGGGCCGCCTCCACAAAGCCGGCATCGCGCCGCACGTTCACCTCGGTGCGCGCCACCCGGATGTAGAACGGCAGGTTCACCACCGCCGTGGCAAGAATGATGTTGGCCACCGAATTGCCCAGCGCCGCCACAATGCCCATGGCCAGCACAAACAGCGGAAAGCTCATGACCATGTCGCAAGCGCGCATGATGATGCGGTCAAACCAGCCACCAAAATAACCCGCACAGGCCCCCAGCAAACCACCCGCCACAAAAGAGGCCAGCACGGCGGACAGGGCAATCACAAAGTCGATCCGGGTGGCCACCAGCACGCGCGACAAAATATCCCGCCCCAGCGCATCCGTGCCAAACCAATGGGACTCGCCAGGGGGCGACAAGGGCGGCCCGACGTTGGAGGCCAGGGGGTCAAACGGGGCAATCAGGTGGCCAAAAATCGCCACCAGCACAAACAGCGTAAACAAGACCGCCGCCACCAGGGTGAAGGGGTTGTCGGTCAGCACATAACGCGCATGCGACCACCAGGATTTTGAAGGCACTTTGATTTTTGTAGCGCCCGAATCAGCATCAGCAAGGGTTTGAAGGGTATTTGTCATCGCATCAGTTACCAAAACGGACGCGGGGATCAATCACCACGTAGAGCAGGTCAATCACCAGGTTGAGCAGCGTGTAGAGCACGGCCATGGCCAACACAAAGCCCTGAACCGGGGCATAGTCACTGGCCACCAGCGCGTCCAGCGCAAACGAGCCCAGGCCCGGCCAGGCAAACACCTTCTCCACAATCACACTCATGCCCAGCAAAAACGAAAACACCATGCCCAGCGTGGTCACCACCGGCAGCAAGGCGTTGCGCAAGGCATAACGAACCAGCACCGTGGTGCTGGACAAGCCCGACGCACGGGCGGTGCGCACAAAATCAGCCGACAAGACCGACAGCATGGACGCCCGGGTCATGCGGGCAATCGGGGCCAGCACAAAAATGCCCAGCGTGAGCACCGGCAGAATCATCTGTTTGACACTGGCCACAAACAGCTTGGGGTCGCCGGCCAGCAGGCTGTCCAGCGTGTACATGCCGGTGATCATGGGGGGCGAGGTCAGGTAGGGGTCCAGCCGGCCCATGGGCGATGACGCCCAGCCCAACAAAAAGTAAAACACATAGGCCAGCAGCAGCCCGGTAAAAAAGGTCGGCAAAGACACGCCTGCCGTGGTGATGAGGCGGCAGGCATGATCCACCCACGAGTTGGGCCGCTGGGCCGCTGCCACCCCCAGCGGCACGGCAATCACCACCGCAAACAGCAATGACGACAGCACCAGTTCCAGCGAAGCCGGAAGCCGCGCGATCAGCTCCTGGCGCACCGGCTGCCCGGTGGACAAGGCCTGGCCCAGATCCCCGCGTGACAAATCCTGCAGGTAAATCCAGAACTGCTGCGGCAGGCTTTTGTTCAGCCCCAGCTTCTCGCGCACCTGCTCTACCGCCTCTTGCGTACCGGCCGGTCCGGCAAAAAAAGCCGCCGGGTCACCCGGCAGCGCGCGTGTGAGCAAAAAGGTGATCAGCACAATCCCAAACAGGTTGGGCAGGGTGCCGATCAGGCGCTTGAGAATGATGACCAACATGGCGGTGGCTTAAGCGCCGGTCAGGACTTGACCAGCTGGCGATAGTCGGGCTCCAGATGGAACCAGTAGGTATAGCCGCTGATGTTGGGCTGCATGGCCACATCCATCATGGGCTGCACCAGCGGAATGCGCGGCATTTCCTCATTGGACAAACGCACCATGTCCTTGACCATGCCGGTGTACAGCGGTTTGCTCTCGGCAAAACGCGCATTGGTGATGATCTTGTCCATGGTTGCGTTCTGGTAACTCATGGTGTTGAACACCGCGTTCTGGCCGTGGTAACACCAGAAGAAGAAATACTCCGGGTAGTTGAGCCAGCCGCCAAAGCGGTTGATCATCATCGGCATGTCTTTCTTCAGGATGGCCGCGCGCCAGGTGGCCCCCGGCACCTTGTTGATGGTGAGCTTGATGCCGATTTGTGCCAGCGCCTCCTGCACCAGGATGGCTGCGGGCTCCGAGATGGTGGCCGTACCCAGATCAAGCGACAGCACCGTCTCAATCGGGCCCACGCCAGACTCTGTCATCAGCTGGCGCGCTTTGACCAGATCGGTTTTGTAGCCATGCGCTTGCGGCCATACCGGTTCTTTGGGCTCGTTGCTGCCGCCGCTGAGCTTGATGCCGCGCCCGTAAAACGCAGATTCAAAAATCTTGTCGTAGGGCACGGCATAGGCCACGGCCTGGCGCACCTTGACGTTGTTGAACGGCGGTTTGCTGGTGTTCATGCCGAGGTAAAAAATCGCGTTCTCAATCGGCAAGCTGGCCACCTTGACCTTGCCTTTTTCACCGGCAAAGTCAGAAAAGTCTTTGGGCGGCAGGCTGTAGGTCATGTCAATGTCGCCACGCTGCAGCAGGGCGCGGCGGTTGCCGGCGGCGGGTACGTCGCGCTGGATGACGCGTTTGATTTTTGGCAGCGGCCCGCTTTTCCAGTCCTCAAAACGCTCGTACACAATTTCCTGGCCCGGCTTCCAGCTGGCCACCTTGTAAGCACCCCCACCGGCTTCATTGACCTTGAGCCACTCCGCGGCCCAGGGGTCTTTTTCAGTGGCGTTTTTCTTGGCCAGTGTGGCGTTGTAAATCGAGGCCACAGGCACCGCCATATCGGGCATGGACAGCTTGTCTTTGCGTACAAACTTCACGTAAAACGTGTAGTCATCAATGGCCTTGAACTGGCCCGGCTCTTCCAGCGAACCGGCCTTCATCTGGAAGGTCGGGAAACCACCCATAGCCAGTGCACGGTCGTAGCTCCACTTCACATCATTGGCGGTAACCGGCGTGCCGTCATGAAACTTGGCGTTTTTGCGCAGGTAAAAAGTAACGCCCATGCCGTCGGTATCCATTTTCCAGCGCTCGGCCAGCTCGGGCTCTAGCTTGTTGAAGTCATACATGCTGGTGCCATCGGGCATTTTTTTGCGGCCATAGGTGATCAGCCGGTCATAGGCATTCCATGCCACGCCATAGCTGGGGCGGTTGGCACCCAGGCCATGAATGTCAAGCATATTGGGGCCAAACTCATTGGCCACCACCAGCGTTTCCTTGCGGTCCTGGGCCTGCACAACTGCGGGCGAGAACACCGCTGCGGCCACCGGCGTGAGCGAAGCCGCCTTGAGCAGCGAGCGGCGTTTTGGGTTCATGGGCGGCTGCGCTGAGGGGTGGTCTATGGGCTTGGTCATGGTGATGTCCTTTCAGGGGTTAACAGGGTTTTGGATATAGGCGCGCCAGCCGCCCAGGTGGGTAATGTCTTGCGCAGCTTGCAGGGCCAGGGCCTCGCACAGGAAACCCTGCACGGTCTGCCCGTCATTCAGGGTCAGGGTGCCAATGCCCAAGGGCGCAGGAATCAGCGCCACAAAAGAGCCATAGTGCTCAGCCGGCATGTCCCAGATTTCCAGGGCAATCTCGCCACCGACGCCTTGTTCTACCTGGAGCAAGCCGGGCTTGGGTGGCTTGGTGCCGGGCAGGGCAAACAATTTGTAGTTGGCTGCCGTGTGTGCCGTGCCCACCAGGGTTGCGCCGCGCTCGGTGAGCTGGCTGTTGAGCGGCATGCCCGAGAGGTGTGCACCCACCACGGCCACCCTGACATGGCTGCCAACAGCGCTTGTCATCAAACCCGGCACCGCCACTGGCGCAGGCAGGGCCTGGCCCGTTGCGCCTAGCGTCAAACCGGTGGAGTGGTGGTAGCGCTGGCCCAGATCGGCCAGTTGCAGGTCGCTGCCGCAGGGCCCAATGAAGGTGATGCCAAAGGGCAGGCCGTCAGGGCGGATGCTGCTGGGCACCGAGATGGCGGCGTAGTCCAGCAGATTGACAAAGTTGGTATAGGCCCCCAGGTTGCGGTTAAGCACCACCGGGTTGGCCTGCATGTCTGCCAGGGTGTAGTGGGTGGGTGCGGTGGGCACCAGCAGCACATCCATATCGCGCCACATAGCCGCTGCGGTTTGGCCCAAGGCGCGCAAACGGGTTTGGGCGTCAAACACATCGGCGGCGCTGAAACGCCGGCCTGCCGCAATGATGCTGCGCACAGGCTCTATCACCTCGCGCTCATGCGCATCAAAAAAAGGCCTGATGGCGGCGTATCGCTCGGCCACCAATGCACTCTCATAAAGCAGGCTGGCCGCTTGTGCCAGTGGCGCGTAGTTGATGGGCACCAAGGTAGCACCCTGGTCTTGCAGGCGTTTGAGCGCCAGGTCAAACGCATCGCGGGCTGCCTGGTCACCATAAAACTCCAGCACATCCGGCACACCTACCCGCAACCGCGCTGGCAGGGGCTGGCGCGCGAGCTTGAGGTACCGGGAATACGCGTCTGCCGCGTCGTAGGCCCCCGCTTGCATAAGTGCCTGCACGGCAGTGGCCACCGTGCGGGCAAAGATGGACACACAATCCACGCTTTGCGCTGCGGGCACAACGCCACGCGTGCTGATCAAGCCCTTGGACGGCTTGATACCCACAATATTGTTCAGCCCCGCAGGCACCCGGCCCGAGCCCGCCGTATCGGTACCCAAAGCAAAATCGACTTGGCCAGTTGCCACCACATAGGCCGAGCCCGAGCTGGAGCCACCAGACACATAGCGTCCATCAAAGCTATTGGGCACAGCCCCATGGGGGGAGCGTGTGCCATTAAGGCCGCAGGCAAATTGGTCCAGATTGGTTTTGCCCACCAGGCTTGCGCCAGCGGCCAACAGGCGCTGGGTCACTGTGGCATGGTCGCTCGGTGTATAGGCAAACGCCGGGCAAGCCGCCGTGGTGGGCCAGCCCGCAGCGTCAATGTTGTCCTTGATGGCAAAGCGCAGGCCCTGCAAGGGGCCTTGAGCCGCACCAGGATGGGGGGCATCTGGCCGGTACAGCCAGGCTTGGGGAGCGAGCGGGGATGAGGGCACCATCTTGAAGCATTCCATCTTGTATCCAAGATTGAAAGCAATAGGCGTGCCAAAGAAGTTAAGCCGCTCTTAAGTTTGGAATACCTGCCGTTGTGTGCAAGCTGTGGTTGAAATAGCTAAAGCACTTGCATCTGTTTTGAACAACCGCTGTCCAGTTTGGGGAAGAACCGGCTTCTTGCCTAGAATCGAGCAAAAACCGGTTGCGGGGTTTGTCGGGATTTTTAATACTGTATAAAAATCTTGGAAAACCATCGACGCCCAAGCTAGACGCCACTTTCGGGAGATTTTCATGTCCAGCTTATCGAGCAAGTTTTGCCCTATACATTAAGTTAGGCCTCATGAACACACTTCTTCGTCGCTTGTTCCGATATCAACTTGAGCGGGCGCTCGAATGTCGATGCCCCAGTCGTGTGCCTAGGTCTGGCGAGGCAGGTGCCCGTGTCAACTGTTTGTCGGTCTACGTTGATAAAGCAACCGAACCGTACCTCTTGGTACAGGGCCTCAGCGGAACAACCCTTGAGTGTCTGGAATGGACGGGGACTTCCTTCGATAAGCGAACTACCATTGAACTCACGAGTGTGCCGCTGGCCGACGTCATGGTGACTCACTTCTATGGGTATTCGGAGGTCGAGTACCGTGGCGCCCGAGACTTCGTCCTGGGAAGAACATTGCGTTTGCCGTATCTGAAGCTGCGAACAATTCGGGCGGTGGAATCGGTCGATCAGTACTTCTTCAACAAGAAGAAGTTGGTGACAAAGCAGCGAATCGACCTGCTTCGACTCCTAGTGGAAAGGCGACTGGATGGGCACAAAGCCGAGTCACCTGTCGACCTGATGACAGCGCTTTACTCAATCAAGTGGGTTCTGCATCCGGAGAGGGACACGCAAAAAGAGCGCGTACGCTTCTATCTGGACTCGCTCGTCAGCACGGGCGAGCTTAGTAAGCTGGATCATCGCTATGAGTTGACCGGCAAGGCGCTGCAAGCAATCGAAGTCTACGAAGAGCAAGAGCGAAAACATACCGAAAGCATCAAGGCCCAGCGAGCGATGTTTTGGTTGACGATGGCAATTGCTCTTCTCACAGCGGCTCAGGCTGACCTCATCAAGTTTCCAACACTGCTCGACCTCTCGCTCAAATGAGGCCTAAACCTAGTATATGGACTCCCCCATAAGTGCAAGATACTGATTGATGTTTTAGCTTTTTAGGGAGCGCCTGCTGCTCAATAATCCGGCATCTAGAGTGGACTCTGCTGTGGTCCGTGCCGACATGGAGTCTGCGTCACTGATGCGCCAATCGCTACAAGCGGCAGGCAAGCTATCGCGCAAATATGCGGCAAACTGTAGGTATGAATCCTCAAATCCTGAACTTCAAGCTAGTCGATGCGAAAGGCGTTGAGCAGGCTTGTGAGAATCAGGTTTTTTTACAGCCGCGTTAGGCGTCACAAACCAGCATCATTCCTATGGAGGCCTCAATGCCCGCGAAGATCGATTTCTTCTTCAATTTCGGTAGCACCTATAGCTACTTGACCATAATGCGTCTCGAAGACGAGGCATCTAAGGCAGGCGTTGAGATTCGCTGGCGTCCATTCAATGTGCGCAAGCTGTTCGTCGAGCAAACAAACATACCGTTTCCCAAGGAAAAGGTGGCAAAGGTTGCCTACATGTGGCGTGACATTGAACGACGCGCAGCGCGCTTCGGATTGGACTGGAACGGAGTTCCTCCTTACCCAGTGGATCGTTCGGGCCTTGCTAACAGACTTGGAGTTATCGCGGGCAAGGAAGGTTGGGCACCCGCCTTCACTCGATTGGCCTACCGAGCCTGGTTCATGGATCACAAGGACTTTGGACAACCCGAGGTTGCACATGCGCTACTCTCGGAAATAGGACACGATGCAAGTGGTCTCATCGAGCGCGCTAACAGCGATGCCGCGAAGGCGGACTTTGAGGCTGAGACCGACATCGCACGCTCATTGGGAGTATTTGGCGCTCCCACCTTCGCGGTAGGTACCGAAATCTTTTGGGGCCATGATCGAATGGAAGACGCCTTTGCATGGGCGCTGGGACTCAGAACCGCAATTCACACTATTGAACCTCAGCATGTCCATACCCGGCCTGTTAATTGAATACCTTGTGAATGGCGCATTTGCGCTTCTAGTCGTGTACCACACTGAGTGGGCTCCAAGAGTCCTTGAAGCTGGAAAGAACTTGCCGGTGCTTGCGCTGACGCTCTACGTCGTCGGAATGGCAATTGACATTCTTGCTTTTGTAGTTACGCTCCCCTTAAAGAACTGGGTCCGAAAAGGCGTCTTCTCGAAATACAGACCGGATCAGGGGGCAGATCAAGCCAGTGGCACAGAAAGACAAGCGCGAATCAGTCTGTATGCACCAGAGCTTTCCAAAGAACTCGCGATGCGTAGTTCCCGTGACAGGATCGCTCGCGGCCTGATCATCAACTCCTTTCTCGCCACGCTCCTCTTGCAGCCAATATGGGTCGGTGTCGTGGCCACGTTCCTAGCAGTTGTCATGTGGATGAGCTTCGAGCGCCTAAGCTACATGTTTGAGCTATGTGCTGAGAAGGTGGTTGACGATAAACTAGCAAGCGCTAAGAGTTGAGGTCTAACTCGAACGTTGAGCGCTTACTATGGCGTCCACTGGAATCAAGTTCCGTGAGGCAGAGGCTTTATATATTACGTTGGGCCGCAGGATCGGCACGGAGATAGTCACGGATGGATTCTGCTGAAGCATACGAATTTAACGCGCGCGATTTTTCCCGAGGTCGGGACCCATCACCAATCGGCACACGGGTTGTAGATCAATGGGCAGGCACTCTCCGTCCGGGCGCGACGGTTATCGAACTGGCATGCGGTGGCGGATATCCAATATCGCGTGCGCTCGCTGCTCTCTCCACAACGTAAATGCACAGCATGCCCCTACCCATCACAGTCCGAGAGTTGAAGGTAACTGACTACGAAGCTTGGCTGCCACTTTGGGATGGCTACAACGCCTTCTACGGTCGCGAAGGTCCAACCGCGCTGAACCCAGAAGT
>JBILKC010000281.1:0-3733 GCA_044376885.1 Hylemonella sp.
TAGGTGGCGACACCGCTGGCCAGCTGCCACTGGTGCGGCGTGTCAATATGAACAACCAGCCCAAAAAAGCGGTGTTCTCCGGCCCATTGCTGGAGGCTATTGAGGCGCGCATAGCGCGTGGTGAGCAGAGCATGTTGTTCTTGAACCGGCGCGGTTATGCACCGGTGTTGCAATGCACCGACTGCGACTGGAAAAGCGAGTGTCCAAACTGCAGCGCCTACCGCGTGTTTCACAAGATTGACCGCACCCTGCGCTGCCACCACTGCGGCTTTACCGAACGCGTGCCCCGTGCCTGCCCGGCCTGCGGCAACCCGGATATTGCCCCGCTAGGGCGCGGTACCGAGCAACTGGAAGAACAGCTGGAAGCGCTGCTGGCAGATGTGCGCCGCCCGCCCACGCCGGAACATCCGCAAGGCGCGCCAGTCCGCATTGCCCGCATTGACGCCGACAGCACGCGCCTCAAGGGCTCGCTTGCATTGCAGCTGGCGCAAGTGCACGAGGGCGCGGTCGATGTGCTGGTCGGGACCCAAATGATTGCCAAAGGCCATGACTTCCGGCGCATCACGCTGGTGGCAGCCATCAACCCCGACAACGTTCTGTTCAGCAGTGATTTTCGTGCGCCTGAGCGGCTGTTCAGTTTGCTGATGCAGGCCGCCGGCCGCTCCGGACGCGATGCTGACCTGAGCGGCCAAGCCGAAATGTGGGTTCAGACCTTTCATCCCCAGCATCCGCTATTTGAGGCACTCAAGCAGCACGACTACCCGGCCTTTGCCGACCAGCAGCTCAAAGAGCGTGAACAGGCTGGCCTGCCCCCTTTCAGCTCGCAGGCGCTGGTGCGTTCCGAGGCGCGTACGCAGGCCGTGGCCCAGGCCTTCCTGATGGCCGCACGCGAAGCCGCGGGTCAACTCGCTCACCTGGCCGGGTTCGAACAGGTCACGCTGTACCCGGCCGTGCCCATGACGATCCAACGCATTGCCAATGTGGAACGCGCCCAGATGCTCATCGAGAGCCCGTCGCGCGCAGCACTGCAACGCTTTCTGACACACTGGCATCAGGTGTTGCACACCACACGCCTGATGCCAGAGTACAAAAGCTTGATCCGCTGGGCGGTAGATGTAGACCCGCTGTCAATTTAAAACCTCACCGGAGACAGGGATGAAAAGGGCTGGGACTTTGTGTTGCTACGTATTGCTTGGCCTGTGCATGGGCTTTTCGCTTAGTGCTCGTGCGGGTGAGGCAACGTTGCAGATCGGCTCCAAGCGTTTTACAGAGTCGTATGTGCTGGGCGAAATCCTCAAACAAACCGCCATGGCCCACGGTCCTGTGCAGCACCAGCAGGGGCTGGGGAATACAGCCATTGTGCTGGCAGCACTCAAGGCCGGTCGCATTGACCTGTACCCGGAGTATCTGGGCACGATTGATCAGGAAATTCTCAAGCACAGCACACCCACGTCGCTGGAGACTATACGTGCCGAATTGGCCAGGCTGGGACTCGGTGTGGCCGTGCCTCTGGGCTTCAACAACAGCTATGCACTGGCGGTTAGTGGAAATGCGCCGCCTGATATCCAAAGCCTGGCCGATTTGGCGCGCTATCCTGGTCAGCGACTGGGTTTGTCACATGAGTTTTTGGGCCGGCTGGATGGCTGGCCGGGCCTAGCGCAACGCTACCAGTTGCCGCACAAACCAGCCGGCCTGGACCACGGCCTGGCGTTCCAAGCGCTCATAGCCGGCCAGGTCGATGTGATTGACGTTTACTCTACCGACGCCAAGATCGGCAAACTGGGTTTGCGCGTGCTCACCGATACCGCCAACTACTTTGCGCGCTATGACGCTGTGCTGTTGTACCGGCTCGATGTCCCACAACGGTTTCCTGCTGCCTGGGCAGCGATACGCCAACTCGAAGGACAGATTGACAACGCCCGCATGATCGCGCTCAACGCGGCCGTAGAGCTGCAAGGCCAATCGTTTTCAGAAGTCGCAAAGACTTTTTTGCAAACTCCGGTACCGGGGTCTTTAACCCAGGCTTTACCCGGATCTGAGCTGCGGCAGAGCTTTACCGACAAGCTGTTGGGCGAGAGCTTCTGGCGGCTCACACGGCAGCACATCCTGCTGGTGTTGGTCTCCATGCTGGTCGCTTGCCTGATCGGTATCCCCCTGGGTGTACTGGCAGCCTTTGTGCCCACCTTGCAGCAGAGCATCATGGCCATCGTGGGCATTTTGCAAACCGTGCCTTCCCTGGCCATGCTGGCCTTCCTGATCGCTATGCTGGGTCAGATCGGCACACTGCCGGCCTTGATAACCCTGCTGCTCTACGCCCTCCTGCCCATCGTACGCAGCACCTGTACCGGTCTTCAACAGGTACCTGCCGGACTGCGCATGGCGGCGCTGGCGCTGGGCTTATCGCCCAAAGACCGTCTGCTCCTGATTGATCTTCCGCTGGCACGCCCGGTGATTTTGAGCGGTCTGAAAACGGCAGCCGTGATGAGTGTGGGCACGGCCACCCTGGCTGCGTTTGTCGGTGCAGGTGGCTACGGCGAGCGCATCGCCATCGGACTGGCCACCAACGACAACGCCATGCTGCTGGCCGGTGCCCTGCCCGCAGCGGTACTCGCATTGCTGACACAGGGGCTGTTTGAGGTGATGGAAAAAAGGTGGATCACCAGACCGTGAAGGGTTGATTGATGCGGCTCTTGACCTCGGCGTTTTGGTCTATCGCAGCAAGTCCACCGCAAGGGAAAATGTCAGGAAAGAAGCCGCCGTTGTGACCAGAATAATGCGGGCAATGCGTCCGTTGTCAGCCCCGAAACGCTCAGCCAGCAGTGACACATTGCTGGCGCTTGGCAAGGCGGCAACCAGCACCATCACGTTGAGTGCAGTGCGGTCGAGTGCAAACCCCAGCTGGATGGCGCTGCTGCCGACCAACAGTACCAACAGCGGGTGCAGCAGCAGCTTGATGATAGCCACAGGCAGATAGTCACTCATGGGCAAAGGCCCATGCGGATGGCTCTCAGCCAGAATTCCCGAGCGAGCCATCACGGCACCGATGGTAAAGAGGGCTGCGGGTGATGCTGCATCGGCCAGCAACCAGACCGTTTTGGTGATCGGCCCCGGTAACTCCAACTGGCTGAACGATGCCAAGCCGCCCAACAAAATTGACCATGGCATGGGGTTGAACAACATGCCCCTGAGCGCATTTTTCAAAGCGCTGGACATGCCGTGGGTGTCGGCACCGTCCAGACGTGACATGGCAATGCACAACGACGTGATGATGACCATATCCACAATGATGGTGACGATCATCGGGCCAGCTGCCTGCGCACCCAGTAGCGCCACCAACAACGGAATGCCCATGAAGCCCGTATTCGGAAAAGTAGCAACCAGTGCCCCAAATGAGGCATCGTTCCAGCCGATTCGCGCGTTCATGCTCACCGCGATGGTGAAGCCCACCATCAACAGCGCGCACAGCAACCAGCTGAAGAAAACATGGGCATCAAGCAGTTGCGTTATCGGTGTGGTGGCACCAAAACGGTACAGCATGCAGGGCAATGCAAAGAAAAGCACAAACCCATTGAGGCCAGGTATTGCGTCCAGGGGCAGCAAACGCCAACGTGCGGCCAGGTAACCGCACAACACCAACGAAAAAAACGGGAAAGTGACCGAGAAAATTTGCAACACAGTGTGTATTGTCACCTCTGTATCATTGCCGCTTGGTTTTCCCCCGCATCATGACTTT
>JBILKC010000282.1:0-3707 GCA_044376885.1 Hylemonella sp.
CGATGCAGTTCAACAAGAGAATCAGAAGGGGTTGGGTCCATAAAACACAAAAGCCGGGGTTTGTCCGGCTTGTGCATCATAAGGGATCAAGTCTTTGAAAAATTTTCGTGACCTGTGAAAAGACACTCACAACCAGGTTTTCAACGCGGCAGGTCGCTGGAGCCCATCAAAAACTCATCTACAGACCTGGCTGCCTGACGGCCCTCGCGGATCGCCCAGACCACCAGACTCTGGCCGCGACGGATGTCACCGGCAGCAAAAACCTTGGGTACGTTGGTGGCATACCCCCCGGTCAAGTCGGTGCTGGCCTTGGCGTTGCCGCGAGCGTCCTTTTCTATGCCAAAAGCATCAAGTACGGTGGCAACCGGGTTCACGAAGCCCATGGCCAGTAAAACCAGATCCGCTTGATGGGTTTTTTCAGTCCCCTCAATTTCAACCAGCTTGCCATCCTTGAATTCAACATGCACCGTTTTGAGGCCTGTAACTTTGCCCTTTTCGCCGATAAATTCTTTGGTTGAGACCGCAAATGCGCGCTCGCAGCCTTCTTCGTGGCTGGAACTGGTACGCAGTTTCAACGGCCAGTAAGGCCAGGTCAAGGGGCGGTTTTCTTCTTCTGGCGGCTGGGGCATCACCTCAAACTGGGTCACATGGGCTGCACCATGGCGGTTGCTGGTGCCCACACAGTCACTCCCGGTATCACCGCCACCAATGACGATGACATGCTTGCCATCGGCGCGCAACTGGTCCTTGATTTTGTCGCCCGCATTGATCTTGTTTTGCTGGGGCAGAAATTCCATGGCGAAATGAATGCCTGCAAGATCACGTCCCGGAACGGGCAGGTCACGTGACTGCTCGGAGCCACCGGTCAGCAGCACCGCATCAAAGTCTTTTTTCAGTTGCTCTGCGGAGATGGTTTCACGGGCCCAGTTGGTCACCTTGCTGCCCTCGGGCAGGGTGCCGACCAGCACGCCGGTTCGGATAGTCACACCCTCAAGCACCAACTGTTCGACCCGGCGGTCAATGTGGGACTTTTCCATCTTGAAATCAGGAATACCGTAACGCAACAAACCTCCAATGCGGTCGTTCTTCTCGAACAAGGTGACATCATGACCCACGCGCGCCAGTTGCTGGGCAGCAGCCATGCCGGCAGGGCCGGAGCCCACCACGGCCACTTTTTTTCCGGTTTTATGCTGCGCCGGACGCGGCTGGACCCAGCCCTCATGCCAGGCCCGATCGATGATGGCGTGCTCAATCGATTTGATACCGACCGCATCGTCATTCACATTGAGTGTGCAGGCCGCCTCACAAGGTGCGGGGCAGATGCGGCCGGTAAATTCGGGAAAGTTGTTGGTGCTGTGCAGCACGTCTATGGCGTTCTTCCAGTCACCCTGAAACACCAACTCGTTGAAGTCCGGAATAATGTTGTTAACCGGACAGCCATTGTTGCAAAAGGGAGTTCCGCAGTCCATGCAACGTGCGCTCTGAACCTTGGCTTGTTTGTCGTCGAGCCCGACCACAAACTCCTTGTAATTTTTCAGCCGCTCACTAACCGGCTTGTAGCCTTCCTCAACGCGCTGAAATTCCATGAAACCGGTAATTTTTCCCATCATCTCATCCTTCAATATCTAGACGAATCAGTCCAAGTTGCCGCGCATGTGACAGCCTGGTGTTTTTGTGTTACTTCACAGCTGCTACTTTTTTGATAGCTTCTTTTTTAGGCTGTACCTTGGCTACAGCCTGTTTTTTTGCATGAATCTCGCCCAGTGCGCGCTTGTATTCGTTGGGGAAAACCTTGACAAATCTGGCCCGGGCATCAGCCCAGTTGTCCAGCAGTTCGCGGGCACGCTTGCTGCCGGTCCAGCGGTTGTGGTCTTCAAGCAGACGCTTGAGTTGGGCCTCGTCCGTCTGACCACCATGCCAGATGGCGCGGTCAATCGTGCTTTCCTGCTCGGTCGCAGGCAGCACCTTGGTCAAGGACACCATGGCCGTATTACAACGGGAGGCAAACTGGCCGTCCTCGTCGTAAATATAGGCTATGCCGCCACTCATGCCCGCAGCAAAGTTGCGTCCGGTTTTACCCAACACGGCCACTGTACCGCCAGTCATGTATTCGCAGCCGTGGTCACCGGTTCCTTCGACTACCGTCGTAGCACCCGACAGTCGAACCGCAAAGCGCTCACCGGCCACGCCGCTGAAAAATGCCTCGCCACTGGTAGCCCCGTACATCACGGTATTGCCGACAATGGTGTTACGAATGGCGTCACCCCGGAAATCTATGCTGGGGCGAACCACCACACGCCCACCTGACAGGCCCTTGCCGGTGTAGTCGTTGGCATCACCAATCAGGTACAGCGTGATGCCCCTGGCCAGGAAGGCGCCGAAAGATTGACCACCGGTTCCCTCAAGCTGAATGCGGATGGTGTCGTCCGGAAGGCCTTCGGGTCGCACTTTGGTCAGCGCACCGGACAACATGGCTCCGACCGAACGGTTGACATTGCGCGCCATTTCCATGAACTGGACCTTTTCACCCTTGTCAATGGCTGCACGGCTCTTGGCAATCAACACGTTGTCGAGTGATTTCTCGAGCCCGTGGTCCTGCGTCAGGGTCTGGTAGCGAGGCACATCGGCGGGTACATTGGGGAGAGCAAACAGGCGGCTAAAGTCCAGTCCACTGGCCTTCCAGTGGGCAATGCCATTGCGGGTGTCCAGCAGGTCAGCACGGCCGACCATGTCATCAAATTTACGGATGCCGAGCTGGGCCATGATCTGGCGAACCTCTTCTGCAATAAAGAAGAAGTAGTTGACCACATGCTCGGGCTTGCCAGAGAACTTCTTGCGTAGCACTGGATCTTGCGTGGCCACGCCTACCGGGCAGGTGTTGAGGTGGCATTTGCGCATCATGATGCAGCCTTCCACCACCAACGGGGCGGTGGCAAAACCGAACTCATCTGCACCCAGCAGCGCGCCGATGGCGACATCGCGACCGGTCTTCATCTGGCCGTCGGCCTGTACGCGGATGCGGCTGCGCAAGCGGTTGAGCACCAACGTTTGCTGCGTCTCGGCCAGGCCGATCTCCCAGGGGCTTCCGGCATGCTTGATGGACGACCAGGGAGAGGCACCCGTGCCACCATCGTGGCCGGCAATCACCACGTGGTCACTCTTGCATTTGGCAACACCTGCCGCAATGGTGCCCACGCCGATTTCGCTCACCAACTTGACGCTGATGCTGGCGTGCGGGGCCACGTTCTTGAGATCATGGATCAGCTGTGCCAGGTCTTCAATTGAGTAAATGTCATGGTGCGGTGGCGGGGAAATCAAGCCCACGCCGGGTACGCTGTAACGCAGCTTGCCTATGTACTCCGACACCTTGCCTCCTGGCAGTTGTCCACCCTCACCCGGTTTGGCACCTTGCGCCATCTTGATCTGGATCTGGTCAGCGCTGGACAGGTATTCGGCGGTCACACCAAAACGGCCTGAGGCCACTTGCTTGATTTTCGAGCGCAGCGAGTCACCGTCCTCCAAAGGCAAATCGACCTCCACCACATCCGGACCAATCACACTCTTGAGGCTCTCACCCTGCTTGATCGGAATGCCTTTGAGTTCTTGACGGTAACGCGCCGGATCTTCACCGCCTTCGCCGGTATTGCTTTTCCCTCCGATGCGGTTCATGGCCACTGCCAGGGTGGCGTGTGCCTCGGTGCTGATGG
>JBILKC010000045.1:0-12186 GCA_044376885.1 Hylemonella sp.
ACACCTATTACGTGGTCGCCCACTTCCACTATGTGCTGGTGGCCGGTTCACTGTATGCCATGTTTGCCGGTTACTACTATTGGGCTCCGAAATGGACCGGTATCCAGTACAGCGAGACGCGCGGCACGATTCATTTCTGGTGGTCGCTGATTGCCTTCAACATCACCTTCTTCCCTATGCACTTCCTAGGGCTGGCCGGCATGCCACGCCGTTATGCCGATTACCCCATGCAGTTTGCTGACTTCAATGCGCTGGCCAGCGTGGGTGCATTTGCCTTCGGTTTTGCCCAGATTTACTTTTTCTTCTTTATTGTGCTGCCCGGCATGATGGGCAAGGGTGAAAAAGCGGTTCAAAAACCCTGGGAAGCTGCTGAGGGCCTGGAGTGGGAAATTCCATCTCCTGCGCCTTTCCATACTTTCGAGACACCGCCCAAGTTGGACCCAACCGCTACCCGCATCGTCGCCTGAATGACCACAAGCCTGTATCGAAATGCACAATGACACCTGAAGAACAAAAAAAATCCAACTTCAAGATGGCAATGATCTTGCTGTCGGTGGTGCTTGTGTTCTTCCTTGGTTTCATGGTCAAGATGATCATGCTAGGCAAGTAAATACAAACCGGCAAATCATGGTTTTACGCACTGGAAATATCAAAATGCTGGGCAAACTGGTCGTGGTGACGGCCGGTATGTTTGCTTTTGGTTATGCCCTGGTGCCGATTTACAAACATATTTGTGAGCTCACCGGCATCAACATCCTCGCCTTGGGCGTGCGAGATGTGCCTGGTGCCTCGTCCCGTATTGCGCCCAATACCCAGGTCGATACCAGTCGCACCATCACGGTTGAGTTTGATGCCAATTCCCGCGGTCCCTGGGATTTCAAACCGGCTCAAAACTCCATCCAGGTCCATCCGGGCGAACTTGCGACGGTCATTTACGAGTTTCGCAATGTACAGGACCGGCGCATGTCGGCCCAGGCCATTCCCAGCTATGCGCCCAGTCAGGCTTCTGCGCATTTCAACAAACTCGAATGTTTTTGTTTCCAGCAGTACACCCTGGAGCCCGGCGAAAAGAAAAGCTGGCCGGTGGCTTTTGTGATTGACCCTAAACTCTCCAAGGACGTGAGCACCATCACGTTGTCCTACACTTTTTTTGAAGTGGGTAGCAAAACCCCGCCCGCACCCGGCTCAACCGCTTTCAAAGCCCCCGACCGCTTGGTTCAAGGAGCCGGTGTATGAGTCAAGTGAATGCATGGCGAACGATCAAGGCTGTGGCCTGGTCTTTCCTGGGCATCAGAAAGGGCAGTGATTACCAGCAGGATATGGCCAAACTGAACCCGGTTCACGTCATCCTGGCTGCCATTATGGGTGCGCTGTTGTTTGTGGTCAGCCTGATTGCGTTGGTCAATTGGGTGGTGCTCACCTAGCGCCTTTGCGAACTTGTGATATCGGTGAAAGCGCCACGATACAAAACTTGAAGTATTGAAACCTGAAAAATTGAAACTGGAAGAAATGGAATTGACATGAGTTCAACATCACACGCCGCCGCAGGCACCCCCCATTACTTTGTTCCTGCGCCGTCCCGCCATCCCGTGATGGCCTCTATCGGCCTGTTCTTTTTGTTCTTGGGCGCAGCCCAGTGGATGAACGGCTCCGAGTGGGGAAAATACGCCCTCGTGTTGGGCATGGTGTGGTGGCTGTTCATTTTGTACCAGTGGTTTAGCGAAGCCGTGTCCGAGAGCGAAGGTGGCCAGTATGGGCACAAAATCGATATTTCGTATCGCTGGAGCATGACCTGGTTTATCTTCTCTGAAGTCATGTTCTTTGGTGCTTTCTTCACGGCCCTGTGGTGGGCGCGTGTGCATTCGGTGCCTGCCTTGGGCAGTCTTGAAAACGCCTTGCTCTGGCCCGATTTCAAGGCGGTCTGGCCATCCATGGTGGCCGGTGCCACAGCTTCACCTGCCGGCATTGTGGAGCCTTTCACTACCATGGGCCCTTTCTGGCTGCCAACCATCAATACCGCCTTGCTCCTGACGTCGGGCGTGACGCTCACGGTTGCCCACCACGCGCTACGCGAAGGTCATCGTGGCAAGACCATCGCCTTCATGTGGTTGACGGTACTGCTGGGTGCCACCTTCCTGGTCGTGCAGGGTTACGAGTACTTTCATGCCTACACTGACCTCAACCTCAAACTCAGCTCAGGTGTTTTTGGCTCCACTTTTTTCATGCTTACCGGCTTTCATGGCTTTCATGTGTTCGTCGGCATGTTGATGCTTTTTTTCATTACCCTGCGCCTGCAAAAAGGCCACTTCACAGCCGACAGGCACTTTGGTTTTGAAGGTGCTGCCTGGTATTGGCACTTTGTTGACGTGGTTTGGTTGGGCCTTTACATTCTTGTGTACTGGCTTTAATGGCTGCACGGACATGATCCGTTGCCCTGCAAAAGCCGCTTCAAGCGGCTTTTGTTTTTACTTGCCAGCCGGAATGCCGGTGGGTGTCACGTAGCCCAGTTTCCAGGCCACCAGAATGCAGGCAAACAGAAGGATTGAAAACCCCACACGCAGAGCCAATGCCCAGGCCATTTTGCTGGACTTGGCCTTGCCGTTGCGCCCATCCTGCATCATGAAAAACAGGGCTGAGCCCAGGCTGCCAATGATGGCCAGAAACGCAATCACAATGAGGTATTTCATGCGGGGGATTATCGCGTGAGTCCTCGCCTGAAATTCGCGGTGATCTCTATTTCCGCTTTGGCCGGGGTTCTGGTGACCTTGTCTCTGGGGCGCTGGCAGCTCGATCGCGCAGCCCAAAAAGAGCAGCTGTTCGCCAGCATTGAGGCCCAAAGTCTGCGCTCAGTGCTGGAGCCCGCTGACTTGCTCGACGTCACCAACTTTGATCCACTGATCCATCGCACCGTGCGTTTGCGGGGGCATTGGCTGCCTGCCAAAACCATTTTTCTCGATAACCGCCAGATGAATGCCAAGCCGGGCTTGTACGTCATGACCCCTTTATTGCTGGAAGGCGGGCGTGCCGTGTTGGTCCAACGGGGCTGGGTGGCACGAAATTTTGTGGACCGCACGCAGGTGCCGGATATGCCCACACCCATAGAGCCTGTAGAGCTGGTGGGACGGATAGCCCCGCCACCCTCCAAGCTTTATGAGCTTGGTGATGCTGGTTCAGGTCCAATCCGGCAAAATCTGGACTTGACGCAGTTTGGCCTGGAAACCGGTCTTGGTCTTTTGCCGGTGTCGGTGCGGCAAACAGGAGACGCCAGCGATGGTCTTAGCCGTGACTGGCCTGTGGCCAATACCGGCGTTGACAAGCACTACGGCTATGCCTTTCAATGGTTCGGGCTCAGCGCCCTGATTGCAATTCTTTATGTCTGGTTTCAAATTGTCAGAAGACTTATCAAACAACGCCAGCACTAAAGCCCCGGCAACCCTGCGGGCAGACCAGCCGCTGGGGCTGACGGTGCACAGCATGCCTGCGTTGGACCAGGTGTCTGCAAACGCGTCACAACGTACAAGCTTGGGACGTTGGAAAATGATTCTGGTGTTTTTGGTATGTGCCGCGCCGGTAGTGGCTTCTTACCTCACGTACTACTTCATCCGCCCCGAAGGACGCCGTAATTTTGGCGAACTCATCAACCCACAGCGCTCCCTGCCTGATGTCAGCGCGGTCAATCTGGATGGACAGCCGCAAAAGCTCGCCATGCTCAAGGGCCAGTGGTTGTTGGTGAGTGTGGGCAGTGGCCAGTGTCTGGAGGCCTGCGTGCAGCAGCTGTATTTGCAACGCCAGTTGCGTGAAGTGCTGGGTCGCGAAAAAGACCGGGTCGACCGCGTCTGGCTCATCAGCGATGACCTTCCCGTCCCTGACGCCCTGCGCCCCGGCCTCAAAGAAGCCACCTTGCTGCGCATGCCGCTGACGCAAATTGCGCAGTGGCTGGCGCCCGCTCCCGGGCACGGTTTGTCGGAACACCTGTACGTGGTTGACCCCATGGGCAACTGGATGATGCGTTTCCCGGCCAACCTGGACGCAGCATCGGCAAGCAAGGCCAAAAAAGACCTGGAGCGCCTGCTGCGTGCCTCTTCCTCCTGGGACGAACCGGGTCGACTGATCAAACCGGCAAGCCCATGACGACGCAAGACTTTCTGGACATGTCCCATCTGTTCGACCTGAGCCCGCTGGCCCGTCTGATGCTGGTGGGCGTTTTGCTGGCGCTTCCGCCACTGGCCTGGGTTGGTTTGCGCCAGCGCCGCGCCGGGCCTTCTCAGCGCCTGCAAACCTTGGCCCTGGTGACCCTGTTCCTCACCTTTGACCTGGTGCTGTTCGGCGCTTTCACCCGGCTCACCGACAGCGGTCTGGGTTGTCCCGACTGGCCGGGTTGTTATGGCAGCGCCACCCCGTTGGGTGCGCAGACACAAATTTCCCTGGCGCAAACGGCCTTGCCCAGCGGCCCGGTGACCCATACCAAGGCCTGGATCGAAATGATCCACCGCTACCTGGCCTCGGGTGTCGGCGTGTTGATTGTGGTCATGACCTGCCTGAGTTGGTGGGGCTCCAAGCCGCGTGGTTCAGCACCTGCAGTTCGCCCGTTCAGCCCCTGGTGGCCCACATTGACGCTGGTCTGGGTCTGCATGCAGGGTGCATTTGGCGCACTGACCGTCACCATGAAGCTGTTTCCGGCCATCGTCAGCCTTCACCTACTGGGCGGCTACGGTTTGCTGGCCTTGCTCACCATCCAGGTGGTCAAAGGCCGGGGCCATGAGCACCAGCCATTACAGGGAGGCGGGCCCGTCCATGTGTTGCATGGTGTGCGATTCTGGATAGCGGCCTGCCTGGCTTTGCTTTTGCTGCAAGCAGCCTCCGGCGCGTGGGTCAGCACCAACTACGCTGTACTGGCTTGCAGCGAATTTCCGATGTGTCAGGGCAGCTGGTGGCCGGACATGGACTTTGCCGGCGGCTTTGAGCTTTGGCGTGCTTTGGGCCTGTCGGGCCAGGGGCAATCCATTACCTTCCAGGCCCTCACCGCCATCCATATGACGCACCGCATGCTTGCCGTGGTAACCCTGCTCGCACTCGGTAGCCTGGCGGCTTACCTGTGGGCCAGCACATCCCTGAACGGCTATGCAAAGGCACTGGCAGCCCTTTTGCTGCTGCAGTTCATTACCGGGGTCAGCAATGCCGTGCTGGGTTGGCCTTTGCTGGCGGCTGTATTGCATACCGGTGGTGCCGGTGCCATGGTCGTGGTGCTCACGGGCTTGCTTACCGCCACCCGGGGCTACAGTCCGCAACAGCGGCCATTGGCGTTTGTCCGGAGGTCCAAGGCATGAGCAATAACAGCGCAGCCAGTCCGGCCCCTCACAACCCCGTTACCTCGGTGCTGGGCCAGTTCTATGCGCTGACCAAACCGCGCGTGGTGCAACTGATCGTTTTTTGCGCATTGATCGGCATGGTGCTGGCGGTGCCTGGGATACCCACCTTGGCCGATCTCAAGCTGGGTCTGCTGGCTTGCATCGGGATCTGGCTGGTGGCGGGTGCCGCAGCAGCCTTTAATTGCATAGTGGAAAAAGGCATAGACGCCAAAATGAAGCGCACATCCTGGCGGCCTACAGCCCGGGGTGAACTCAGTGATACGCAAACGCTGGTTTTTTCAGCCGTGTTGTGCACACTGGGGTCTGCGCTCTTGTATGTCACGGTTAATCCGCTGACGATGTGGCTTACCTTTGCCACCTTTGTGGGCTATGCGGTTATCTACACCGTTGTGCTCAAGCCGCTTACACCGCAGAACATTGTCATCGGTGGTGCTTCGGGGGCCATGCCGCCGGTGCTGGGCTGGGCCGCCATGACGGGTGAGGTGGCACCCGAAGCCCTCATTCTGTTTCTCATCATTTTCCTGTGGACTCCGCCGCATTTCTGGGCGCTGGCGCTGTACCGTGTTGAGGACTACCGCAAGTCCGGCCTGCCCATGCTGCCGGTCACCCACGGCAGCGAATTTACCCGGCTGCAAATCCTGCTCTACACGCTGGTGCTGTTTGCAGCCTGCCTGATGCCCTTTGTGTACGGCATGAGTTCCTGGATTTATCTGGCCAGTGCGGTGGTGTTAAGCCTGGTCTTTTGCGGCTACGGCTATGCCTTGTGGCGCAATTATTCAGACGCGCTGGCACGGCAAACCTTCCGTTTTTCGCTCTACCACCTCAGCCTGCTGTTCGTTGCCTTTCTGGTGGACCACTATGTTTATTGAATCGACGATGTCCCCTATGCAAAAACGAATTACTCTTAAATTAATAGCAAGCTTATTAATTTCCATAGGGGTTTTGGCGCTTATTTCTGCATGCTCCGAGAAGACACTGAAGTTTTCCGGCATTGATGTGACCGGTGCTGATTACGCGAAAGACTTCAATCTGCCCGACCACAACGGCCAGCCCCGCAGTCTCAAAGACTTCCAGGGCAAGGTGGTGGTGCTGTTTTTTGGTTACACCCAATGCCCTGATGTCTGCCCCACCTCCATGACCGAGCTGGCCGAAGTCAAAAAACTGCTGGGTGCTGATGGTGAACGCGTGCAGGGCCTGTTTGTGACCATTGATCCCGAGCGCGACACCCCCACCGTGCTCAAGGCCTACATGACCAATTTTGACCCCACGTTTCTGGCGCTCATTCCTACAACCGAGTCTCTGGTGGCCTTGGCCAAAGACTACAAGGTGTTTTACAAAAAAGCGGACGGAAAGACGCCTACCAGCTACACCATGGACCACTCGGCAGGCAGCTACATTTATGACCCGCAAGGCCGTTTGCGGCTGTACACCCGTTTTGGCACCGGTGCCCAGTCGATGGCTTCAGACATCGCACTGCTGCTGAAAAATTAGCCTATAGCGGGTTACACCCCGCCATGCGGGTGGGTCGGGTCTACCCACAGCACCTGTTCAGGTTTTTCAGCCGGTTCTATGTCCAGGTTGATCGCCACGGCCTGGCCGTCGCTGCGGCACAGCACGCACTCCAGTGTTTCAGTCGGGCTGGCGTTGATCTCCTGGTGCGGCACATAGGGCGGCACATAAATAAAGTCGCCAGGTCCGGCCTCGGCAGTGAACTCCAGGTGATCGCCCCAACGCATCCGGGCACGGCCCTTGACGACATAAATCACGCTCTCCAGATGTCCATGGTGGTGGGCACCGGTCTTGGCGTTGGCATGAATGGTGACCGTGCCAGCCCACAGCTTTTGTGCGCCCACCCGGGCAAAGTTGATCGCCGCCTTGCGGTCCATGCCGGGGGTGGAGGGCACATTGCCATCTAGCTGGTTGGCTGCGATCACGCGGACGCCATCAACCCTCCAGTCAGTGGCTGGCGTGTCCGTGTGCGTTTCTGGGTGGGTATGCGCCGGGGTGGATTCTGACGAAAGCGGGTGGTCGTGGCTCATGGCAGCCTATTTAAAAGTAAGTGTTAATTGATACTGCTAAGCGAGAGTGCTAATCGAGAGACTTAATCGTGCGGCGCTGTCTCAGCAAACGCGGGTACCCGTTGGGCAAAGTCAGCCAACCAGGCGACCAGCTTGGGGTGCGTGTTGCGCCAGGTGCCGCCAAAGCGGAAGTCTTGATACCCCAGGGCAACAGCCTGGGCAATCTCGCCGATGTGCGGTACGCCCGTGCCCGGTGCGGACGTGGCCTGTTCCATAAAATCCAGAGTCCTGGCCACTTTGCCCTGCTGGTGGTCCACCCAGCTCTGCACATGGTGCTCAGTTGGCCGAAAGCGTTTCTCATACACCTGCAAAATCGCGGCATCAACCAGACCATCAGCCAGTGCCTGCTGGCGCAGCACCGCAATGCGCTGCCCTTTGGGAATCAAGGTGTCGCGACCCTCCACCTCGTTGAGGTATTCCACAATCACCGTTGAATCAAACAAGGCGGTCCCGTCTTGCAGCATCAGGATTGGGATTTTGCCCAGTGGGTTTTGTAGGCGCAGGCTGTCGCTGGGGTCGGTCGTGTTGGCCAGCTCAATACGCACGTTGTGGCTTTGACCGGTAAGCGCCAGGGCCATCTTGATTTTTCGCCCGAAGGGAGACGAGGGCGAGGAGCGGAGGATGAGCATGCGGGGTTCCTGAAAAAAGAAACAGTTTGCCACAGCCTTCTACCCTGGCAGCTTGAGCGTTTGTAACGCCTTGGTGGTTGAGAGAAGCCAGCTGATAAGCCGACTTTGGGGCGCTTGGCCGGCTATTGCGCGGTGATGGCCCGGTCGCGAATGATTTTTCCGAGTACTACGGTATCGGTCTTCATGCGGTTGGCCAACCCTTCAGCGGAGGAGCCTGCAACCTGCCAGCCCTGTGCAAACAGTTTTTGGCGCACCTCGGGTGAGCGGACGATCTCGCTCAACAAGGCTGAAAGCCTGGCTACCACAGCAGGGGGTGTGGTCGCGGGGCCGGCGACACCGTTCCAGATTTCCAACTGGTAGTCACGGATGCCTGCCTCACTCAGGCTGGGCACTTCGGGGGCCAAGACGCTGCGGCCGCTGGAAGTCACGCCAATGGTTTTGACCTTGCCCGCGCGGGCCTGGGTCAGGGCCAATCCGGGTGGCAGCAGGGCGACTTGAATCTGCCCGCCTATCATGGCCGTGACCACCTGCGGGTAGCCGGGGTAGGGCACATGAACCGGGTCTATGCCGGCTTTGGCTTTGAGCAGTTCCATACCGATATGTCCCACTGTGCCGACGCCGGGTGAGCCATAGCTCCAGCTATTGCCGGCTTTTCTGGCAGCCTGGAAAAAATCACCACTTGGGTCTGTTGGGGTGACGGGTGCTGAGAGCACCAGCGGTGCAGTAGCAATCAGGCTGATCGGGGCCAGGTCGGTAGCCGGGTCAAAGGGCGTGGAGCTATTGAGCAGTTTGGCAATGGTCAGATTGCCATTGATCATCACACCAAAAGTGTGTCCGTCGGATGATTTGGCCACCAGATCAGCCGCAATATTGCCCCCCGCACCTGGCTTGTTTTCCACAATGACCGGTTGCCCCAACAGCTTTGACAGCGGCTCGGCCAGGGTGCGCGCCACCAGGTCGGGCGACGTGCCGGCCGGAAAACCCACCATCAGCCGAACCGGCTTGGTTGGCCAGGCATCTGTTTTATAGGCGGATTTTTGGGCTATAGCCCATGTGCTCATTGAGCTTATAGCTATAAATAAAATAGCGAAAAGGCAATGCCGGAGCGGTGCTTGTTGAATCATCGATCGCTTTCGCCAAAAAAAAGGTTCCTGACTTTACCCAAGCCAGGAACCTTCATGGTTATGGATAAATCAGGCGAATTGCGTCAGGGTAGCCTTCATTTTTTTCATGGCTGCCACCTCGATCTGACGAATACGCTCGGCGCTCACGCCGAACTCTTCGGCCAGGTCATGCAGCGTCATGCCGCCGGAGCTGTCATCGTTGACCTTGAGCCAGCGCTCTTCCACAATCCGGCGGCTGCGCGCATCGAGCGCCTCTAGCGCGGCAGCAATGCCGTCACTGGCCAGCACGTCGCGATGGTGAGCCTCCATCATCGCGGTGGGCTCATGGCTGGCATCGGCCAAATAGGCAATCGGGCCAAAGGCTTCTTCGCCATCATCAGAGGGGTTGGGGTCCAGCAGCACGTCGCCACCGGACATGCGGGTTTCCATCTCAATGACTTCTTCGCGTTTGACCTTGAGCTCCTTGGCCATGGCGTCAATCTGCTTCTCATTGAGGCGTTCGCGGTGCGTGCCCAGATCGGCCTCGGCGTCTTCAGACTTGAAGCGCTGCTTCATGGAGCGCAGGTTGAAGAACAGCTTGCGCTGCGCCTTGGTGGTGGCCACTTTGACCATGCGCCAGTTTTTCAGGATGTATTCGTGTATCTCGGCCTTGATCCAATGCATGGCATAGCTCACCAGGCGCACGCCCTGATCCGGATCAAAACGCTTGACGGCTTTCATCAGCCCCACATTGCCTTCCTGGATCAGGTCGCCATGGGGCAGGCCATAACCCAGGTATTGGCGTGCGACGGACACGACCAGCCGCAAGTGAGAAAGTACTAACTTACCAGCAGCATCAAGATCGTTCTCATATTTGAACTTGCGCGCAAATTCCTGTTCCTGCTCCAGGGTGAGCATGGGCAAGCGGTTGGCAGCCGAAATATAGGCCTCCAGGTTGCCCAAGGGCTGCAGAAGCGCCCAGGGATTGGCCACAGCCAGGGTGGACGCTGAAACTCCAGTTTGATTTGTCATACCAGAACTCCTTTCGAGAAGGTCATATATTAGCACTCTATTGGAGAGAGTGCTAATGAATAAGTTCCTGGATTGTGGCGCTTATCCAGTGCACAGGCCAATGTCGAGTTGGACGTCACCCGCTTCTGTAGACATAAATCAACTTCCAGTTTGGGTCGACGCGAAATATGAAGCTCAAATGCGACAAGCCGCTCGCCATTGATGTGCACTGTGACCTGATGCAGGACCTCTGGTGGTATGCGGCGCATCACTGCAAATCCCGGCAACAGGCGGCCGGTGCAGGCGCAACCAATGGCAACCTGTTCCTCACTCAGAACGGCACACCGTACGGCGACACAGCGCTTACCGACATTTTTGCTGACTTGGAGAGGCGTGTGGGTTTCAGAGTGCGGCCACCTATGCTGCGGCGCAATCAAGACAAGCCGGTGCACAGCGCTGGCTGTGACCCATGCTGTGTGCAGAACATTCTTTTGAACAGAATTCGCAAATATCCGAGCACAAGTGACCACCAGTGCGGGAAATGACATCAAGAAAAAGTTGTTCGTATTCACAGGGTTAACCAGGCTCCCACCCATACGGCTGCCATCATGGCAACGAGACCGGGGACTACCTGAAATGCATAGGCTTTTCCCCCGGAGTTGAATGCCACAATGGCTTTGGTGATGGTATTGGTCGTCAACCCCACCACTATGGGAATGATGGCTTGCTCTACCTCGATCTTTTCGGCAGCGAGCAAAGAAGCAGCGGATGCCGCGGTGGCATGTGCATCTGCAAAACCGGATATGGCGGCGCCGACCACCATGCCCGCACTGCCAAACAAGGAATTGAGTCCAGCCGAGACGACCAATACGACACTGAGTAAAACGGCAAATCCGACAGACGTCTTGAGATCGAAGGCCCGCCCTCTTTCATCAAAGGCCGAGCGATCGCCGTCATCTAAGGCTTTTACCAAGTAAATCAGGCCGTAAACCAAAGCAACTGCACCGCCCATCGCCATCGGCGGAGCCATCGCGACCAATAGTGCTGGTTGGACCAACTCGATAATGAGCGACATCTGGATGATGGTGGCCAAGGACGAGAGGACCGCACCCGCAACGGCTGCTCTGCGACTCGTTGCACTCGCAGAAGCGCGCTGGCCCATCGAATAAATAGTGGCTGTGCTGGAAATAAAGCCGGAGGCAAATCCAGCCAACGGCAATCCGTATTTGGGGCCCATCCAGCGCATAGCGACATAGCCGCCCGCGCTGATGGCCATGATGATCACGATGAGTAGCACTGCAGAATGCGGATTGATCGCACCGAACGGTCCCATGAACTCATCGGGTGCCAACGGCAAGGCAATCAAAGACACTGCCGAAAACATAATGATGTCGTGCAACTCCTGCTCCGACAGCACGTTTTTCACAAAGTAGTGCATGCGATTGCGCGAGGCGAGCAGTAGCGCCAGAACGGCGCCCACTCCAGCGGCCATAAGAGCATCCTGCATTGCCAAGCCGCCTAAAACACATGTCAGCGGCAAGGCGAACTCAGTCGTCATGCCCGGGTTTTGATCGCCACTACGCTGGTAGGCAATGAATACACCAGCGCCAACCACAGCCAGGATAACTGCGAGCAGGAGTGGGCCACCAGCGGCAAACCCCATGGCACCGAGAAGCGACACCACCGCAAAGGTACGGATTCCCGCCACACTTGGGTTGGCAGGATCGTCTTTGCTTCGTTCTCGCTCGGCCCCAATCAAGAGACCGATACCCAGGGCTACACAAAGGCCAATAAGCTCAGAGGAGGGTGGTATCAGATTTGAAACAGAGTTCATTCAATCGTCCTTGCCACTTTCACGGCCTTTACCATTTGAACTGCTATGACAACGGACACAGTTGTCCAGGTTTTCGGTACCAACTTCCTCACGGTGCTCGGCCTGCATATTGGCCGGAGTGTGCTCGTGGCAGCCGTAACAGGTGTACTGCTTGTAGTTGTT
>JBILKC010000046.1:0-12178 GCA_044376885.1 Hylemonella sp.
AAAGCCGGGTCCAAACCGCTGGAGGCAAAGCTGGCAATCCGCCCGAGTGGTTTCAGACCCAGAGACGCGGCTTTTTTTGCAGTCATGACCATCACAGCAGCAGCACCGTCGTTGATGCCTGAAGCATTGCCGGCTGTTACACCACCGGCCTTGTCAAAGGCCGGGCGCAGACCTGCCAGACCTTCGGCATTGGTTTTCCGGTTTAAAAATTCATCGCTGGCAAACACAATGGGGTCCCCTTTTTTCTGGGCAATGCTAAAGGGAACAATTTCGTCTTTGAACTTGCCGGCATCTTGTGCAGCGGCAGCCTTTTGCTGACTGGCCAGCGCAAAAGCATCCTGCATATCTCGGGTGATACCGTATTTTTTGGCGACGTTTTCAGCCGTGATCCCCATGTGGTACTGGTTGTAGACATCCCACAGACCGTCAACAATCATGGAATCGATCATCTTCCAATCGCCCATGCGTTGACCATCGCGGGAACCCAACAGAACATGCGGAGATGCGCTCATATTTTCCTGGCCCCCCGCAATGACGATCTCGCTGTCGCCGTAAGCCACGGCTTGAGCTGCCAGCATGACGGCCTTGAGGCCGGAGCCGCAGACGGCGTTGATGGTCAGCGCAGGCGTTTCCTTGGCCAATCCACTCTTGATCAGCGACTGGCGAGCCGGGTTTTGGCCAACACCGGCAGCCAACACCTGACCCATGATGACTTCGCCCACCTGGTCTGCCGCCAAGCCGCTGCGCGCCAAAATGTCCTTGATCACAGCCGCACCCAAGTCAGTGGCCGCTGTCTTGGCCAGCGTGCCGCCAAATTTGCCCACAGCAGTACGAGCCGCAGATACGATAACGATGTCTTCCATCTTGGTCTTCCTATTAAAAATTTGAAAATGAAACGGTCATTCAGGCGACTTGAAGCTCAGGCTTTTTGCTTGACGTACCGACCAGGCGCAGCCTCGATCACTTTGTACTTTCCCTTGCCATAGCTCTTGGGCGCGGCGATCTTGGTACCAGCATGGGCCGCCAGCCAGTTCGACCAGTCGGTCCACCAGCTACCGGGAATTTCCTGAGCACCGGATAGCCATTGGTGGGTGGTTTTAGGCAACTTCCCATCCGCTCGCAACCAGTGGCTGCGTTTTTTCTTTACAGGCGGGTTGATGACACCGGCAATGTGACCGGACGCACCCATCACAAAACGTTTCTTGCCAGGCAGAACTTGGGTAGAAGCGTAGGCGCCACCAATCGGGACGATGTGGTCCTCGCGTGAGCCGTAGATATAAAAGGGCATGTCGAGTTGTCCAAAATCCACAGACTCTCCACAGACCTGGGTCTCACCCTTGCGTATCAGCTTGTTTTCAAGATAGGTGTTGCGCAGATACCAGGCATAAAACGGTCCCGGCAGGTTGGTGGAGTCGCTGTTCCAGTACAAGAGGTCAAAAGGTGGTGGCGTTTCGCCCTTGAGGTAGTTGCCCACCACGTAGTTCCAGACCAGGTCATTGGGACGCAGAAAGCTGAAGGTTGAAGCCAGGTCCTGCCCCTTCATGAGGCCGCCATGACCCATTTCAACCTCGCGGTACTTGACAAAAGACTCGTCAATGAAAACATCAAGGATGCCGGTATCGGTGAAATCCAGCAAGGTCGTCAGCAAGGTGGTGCTGGCCACCGGCTTTTCGCCCCGCTGCGCGAGCACCGCCAGCGCAGTACTCAAAATAGTCCCGCCCACACAGAAGCCCAGCGCATTGATCGTCTTTCCACCGGAAATTTGTTGCGTCACGCGAATGGCCTGGATGGCGGCCTCTTCAATGTAGTCATCCCAGGTCTTCTGGGCCAGGGACAGGTCCGGATTACGCCAACTCACCACAAACACGCGGTGTCCCTGTGAAACGGCGTAGCGAATCAGTGAGTTTTCGGGTTGCAGATCAAGGATGTAGAACTTGTTGATACAGGGCGGCACCATCAGCAGAGGCCGTTCATAGACCTGGGATGTCAGAGGCTTGTACTCAAGTAGCTGGAAAAGTTCATTCTCAAAGACCACCGCACCTTCAGTGGTGGCCACATTACGACCCACCTCAAACTGTTTTTCGTCGGTCATGGACACATGGCCGTTTTGAATATCGCTGAGCAGGTTCTGGATTCCCTTGGCAATGCTCTCGCCTTTGGTTTCAATGGCTTTCTGTTGGGCTTCAGCATTGAAGGCCAGGAAATTACTGGGTGCCAAGGCAGCCGCCCATTGCTCCACCGCAAAGCGGATTCGGGACCGGGTTTTTTCATCGGCCTCCACCGCATCCGCCATTTGCATCAAGGTGCGGGCGTTGAGCAGGTAGGTGGCTGCATTAAAGGCTGCCAGCGGATTGGACGTCCAAGCATGGTCAGCAAACCGGCGATCGTTGGCAACGGACACGTCCGATTTAAGGCCCTGTTGCCATAAATTCATGGCCTCTTCCAGGTATTGCTTTTGCAAGACCTGCAGCTTTTCAGGGGCCAAGCTGACTTTGGCCGTCTGCAAAGCGGGCGCAGTCAGGCCGGCTTTGACCGGATCAATCCCTTGAAAAGCCTCAAATGCCTTGGCCCAACCCTCAAGCAAGGATTTTTGAAATTGCTCGGTCAATTGCTCTGCCGATTGAGACCAAAACTGGGGATATTCCTGATTCACACCGCATCCTCTAAGCTCAAAGTACTTATTATCTGATGACTTTAGCCTAACGCTTGATGCGATTTATACCCATCGTATTTACCCTATAGACCGCTCATCGCAGCCGTTCGAACCCCCATGTACCTCATTCCAATTGCCTGGATTTACGTTGCCCTGATGATGGCCGTAGCCGAAGCCACCAACACCAATGGCACCGTTTTAGGTGCCATCGTCACCTTTGTGTTTTACGGTCTGTTGCCGATGGCGCTGGTCAGCTATCTCATGGGCGCACCCATGCGCAAGCGATCCATCAAGGCCCGGGAAGCTGCCGAGCTAGAGGCAGCAAGGCAGCAACCCGCGCCGGACACTGTTCCGCTCAAAAGCGACACTTCAACACCGCCAGATGAAAGCGGCCATGCGCCCGGTCATGCCATCACGGCGGTAAGAAAAGAACCGTGAGGGGTTGCTGACCGTGCACCAGGGCAGGGTGCTGTCATTGCCAAATACCTTGCTAATACCCAAGGCATTCAGGCGCTGGCGCGCCAAACCCGCAAGATCAGCCAGGTACTTGCCTGAATGGCCGGCTTTGAAACACGACGCTGCTTCAGGATCGTGCATTTCAAAGGCAGCCTTCACTTCAGGTCCCACCTCAAAAGCCTGCGGCCCAATACACGGCCCCAGCCAAGCTATAACTTTTGAAGCATTAAACCCATTATCCAATTGGGTAATAGGGCAATTTTGTCCCAAAAGCGCCTCCAGAACGCCCAGGCAACCCGGAAACTTTTCAGCAACCGTGGCAGGGTTGTCACCTGACAACGACTGTCCTGCCAGGCCCCGCCAGCCAGCGTGTGCGCCAGCCACAAAAGTGCCTTGGTCGTCGGTCAGCAAAATCGGCAGACAGTCGGCCACCATGATGGCGCAGGCCAGCTGTGACAAATGGGTGTAACTGGCATCGGCAACAACACCGTTGGGGGTTTGCGCTGAAAGCGCAAGCGCACGAACCCCATGCACCTGAGACAAAAAAACCGGCCTGACAGCCAAGGTCTGCTCCAGGAGAACGCGATTTGCCAACACATCCGAAGGGTTATCCTGAACATGATCGCCCAGATTCATGGCGCTATAGACCCCCCGCGACTGCCCGCCACTTCGCGTCGTGAACACCGCTTGCACATTCTTGGGCGCTGGCCAGTCGGGGATGATCCAATCCGGGTGCATGGTTGGCTGCAAGGTCGGGGGGGTTGCCATCACCATCAGGCGCTTACTTGTCTTCGTTGTCAGGGCAACTTGATGGCTGTGCCTGCTGGAAGCTGTCGAGCTTCATGCAAGCGTCAAATGCGGCCATGGTGAGGGGCAGACCGTCAAAATTCACTCCAAAACGCTGACCATTGAATATCTGTGGGACCAAACAGCAGTCCGCCAGGGTGGGCGTATCACCGTAACAATACACCGAGACCGGCAAGCCCAGGCGCTGTCGGTCCTGAGCCAGGGTTTGTGAAAGACGCTCAAAATTTTCAAGCCCATCGCGTACCCAGTGCCGGTACCAGGTTTTTTTGGCCTCTTCATCCACTTTCAGCTGCCGGGTGAGGTACTTAAGCACGCGCAGGTTGTTGATGGGGTGAATGTCGCAACTAATGGCCTGGGCCAGCGCCCTGACTTTGGCGCGACCCAAAGGATCGGCTGGCAGCAGTGCAGGCTGCGGATAGGTTTCATCCAGGTACTCAATGATGGCCATCGATTGCGACAACCGCTCCCCACCAACCTCCAGAAGCGGCACCAGACCTTCGGCCGAGATACTGGTAAACGCCGGCAACCGGTGGTCGCCTTTGGCCAGATGGACAGACAGATATTGGTAAGGGAGGCCTTTGATGGCTAATGCGATGCGAACCCTGAACGAGGCGGAGGATCGGTAGTAGTTGTGAAGCTTCATGGGCTCATAAGCAATCGGATGATGGGGGCAAATATAGTAACAAGTCAGACATCATCAACACCGTAGCGTCAAATCAGAGCCACTCGCGCCTTTCCAGATTGGAAAAATCTGAGAAACTCAAGGCACTATTCCATCAGTCACACCATGATCCTTGAAATTGCCGATATCCGTATTCACCCTCAACAGAACCAGGCTTTCGAGGCAGCCATTGCGTTCGGGCTTGACTCCGTGATCTCTAAAGCCAAGGGCTTTAAGGGTTTCAAAGTGAACAAGGGCATTGAAAACCCGGACCGCTATGTTCTATCCATCTTTTGGAACACGCTGGAAGACCACACGGTTCACTTTCGCCAGTCACCGGCCTTTGCCGAATGGCGCGCCATTGTGGGGCCATTTTTTTCAGCGCCACCAACCGTGGAGCATTTTGAACTGCTGACCAAGTCAAGCTGATGAACGAACCCGGCACTCTCGGCCAGAAACGCCAGCAGTTGTATGAGGACATGGCACCCTTGAACCTGACCCCGCTGTGGGAGGTTCTACATAGCCTTGTGCCGCCTGAGCCCTTATCCCCTTGCGTTCCAGCGCTATGGAAATATGAGCAAGTAAAGCCGCTTTTAAAGCGCTCGGGCGAAGTCATCACGGCGCAAGAGGCTGTCCGTCGTGTCCTGATCCTGGAAAACCCGGCCTTACGCGGGCAGTCCGCTATCACCCAGTCGCTGTATGCCGGTCTGCAGCTGATTCTGCCCGGTGAAGTGGCACCCAGCCACCGCCACACGCAAAGTGCATTGCGTTTTATTGTGGAAGGCTCGGGTGCCTACACCACTGTTGACGGAGAGCGCACGACCATGCATCCGGGCGATTTCATCATTACCCCGAGCTGGACCTGGCACGACCACGGCAACCAGGTCGATGAACCGGTGGTCTGGCTGGACGGTCTGGACATTCCGATGATCCGCTTCTTTGATGCCGGATTTGCCCAGAACAACACAGAACCATCGCAAGCCGTTGACCGCACCGAAGGAAGCAGTTTTGCGCGCTACGGCCACAACATGGCTCCGGTGCGGGGGGATGCGCCTTTTGGTCAAACCTCACCGATCTTCAGTTACCCCTATGCGCGCAGCCTGGAGGCCTTGCAGGCACTGGAGCGCAGTACGCCTCCAGACGCCTGGGACGGCTTCAAGTTGCGCTACATCAACCCACTGAACGGCCGCTCCCCAATGCCCACCCTGGCCACCTTCATGCAGCGACTGCCGGCAGGATTTTCCGGGAAAAGCTGGCGTCAGACCGATGGCGCGGTCTACAGCGTGGTTGAAGGGTCGGGCACGGCAATAATCGATAATCCTTCGGGTCAAGTACGATTTGCGTTTGAGGCACGAGACCATTTTGTGGTGCCTTCATGGCAATCCGTCGCGTTATCGTCCGCCACGGGTTGTGTGTTGTTTAGTTTTTCAGACCGCCCGGTACATCAGGCATTGGGCATACACCAAGAAGAAAGGTTTTCATGAGTTTCGTTATTGCTCCCCCTCCAGTTGTATCTGTGCCGGTTGTCGGCAGCAAGGACCGTTTTCCGGTTAACCGGATTTATTGTGTTGGCCGCAACTACGTGGAGCATGCCAAGGAAATGGGTTTTACCGGCCGCGAACCCCCCTTCTTTTTCATCAAACCCAACAACACCACAGTTGTGATCAATGCCGGTGAAACCGCCACCCTGCCCTACCCTTCGCTGACCAAGGATTTCCAGCATGAAATCGAGCTGGTGGTCGCCATCGGCACAGGCGGTAAAAACATCATAGCCCAAGACGCAAAAAAACACATTTACGGTTATGGCGTGGGCTTGGACATGACGCGACGCGACTTGCAGGGCGATATGAAAAAGCAGGGCCGTCCCTGGTGCATCGGCAAAGCTTTCGACCACTCCTCCCCCATGGGACCTATCACCCCGGCAGCCCAGGCTGGCGATGTGGAAAACGCTGAAATCTTCGTCCAGGTCAATGGCAAGGACCGCCAACGCAGCAATGTGTCCAAGCTCATCTGGAACATTGGTGAAATCATCGAACATCTCACATTAGCCTGGGAGCTGCAGCCCGGCGATCTGATTTACAGCGGAACACCCGAGGGCGTGGCTGCCGTGGTGGCGGGCGATACGCTCTACGGCAGCGTGGCGGGCCTGGAGTCCATCACCCTCAAGGTGGTCTAGGTTTTAAGTATCCGCTGATGACGATGAAAGCCCTTGAAGTTCTTGCCAAGTTTTGCGCCATTCTGGCCGGCGTATTGCTCACGCTGATCACGCTGATGACCTGTCTGAGCGTGATCGGCCGAAACACCACCGGCCAAACTCTGGTGGGAGATTTTGAACTCACGGGCGTTGCAGTCGGTGCGGCCATCGCGCTTTTTATGCCCTGGTGCCAACTCAAGCGTGGCAACATCATCGTGGACTTTTTTACCGCCAATGCCAGCCCGGGTGCGACAGATCGCCTGGACCGTCTGGGTGCACTCGTGCTGGGCTTATGCATGGCCCTCCTGACGTGGCGCACGACCCTGGGTGGCTTGAACGCTTACAGCAACCAGTCTGGAACGATGATGTTGAATTTTCCTGAATGGCTGGTGTATCTGTGCATGGTTCCGCCACTGGCACTGACGGCACTTATAGGTCTGTGGCAGGCCGCCTGCGGTTTTGCCGCTCAGGAGCGCACATGAGCCCGGTAGCTTTGGCTTTGATGATTTTCGGCATCATGCTGGTACTCATGGCTATTCGCATTCCGATCGCCGTCTGCATGTTTGTTGCCGGTTGCGTTGGCTATGTTGCTCAGGCGGGCTGGATGCCGCTGTCCAACTTTCTCAACACCCAGGCGTTTGCCCGCTTCGCCAGCTACGACCTGTCGGTGATCCCGCTGTTCATCCTGATGGGCCATTTTGCCACGCAGGGGGGCATTTCCAAAGCCCTGTTCGGCTTTGCGAGTTCCATCATGTCGCGCTTTCGCGGCGGGCTGGCCATGGCGTCGGTCCTGGCCAGCGCGGCCTTTGGTGCCATCTGCGGCTCCTCAGTCGCCACGGCAGCCACCATTACCTCGGTAGCCCTGCCTGAGATGAAGCGCCACGGCTATTCCGGCCGGCTCTCCACAGGCACCCTGGCAGCTGGCGGAACCTTGGGTATTTTGATTCCCCCATCCGTCCCGCTGGTGATCTATGCGATTTTGGCGGAGCAAAATATTGCCAAGCTGTTCGCCGCGGCCATGATTCCGGGCCTGATCGCCATGGTTGGCTACATGATTGCCATTGCCGTTTACGTGCGTCTGGTTCCGGGTCATGCCCCAGAGAAAAACCTGGTCAACGAGAAAATAACCCTCAAGACGCTTTCAGGCATTGGACCAATTGCGGTCATTTTCATGATTGTTTTTGGTGGTATTTACGGTGGCATTTTCACACCAACCGAAGGTGCCGCAGTGGGGGCCGCCTGCACTTTTATAGCTGCTCTTCTCAAACGCGAATTGACGCTGGCCAAGCTGAAGTATTGTTTTTACGCCACCGCAGAAGGTTCGGCCATGATCTTCATGATCTTCATCGGCGCTGACCTGATGAACTCTGCACTGGCTTTGACTCAGGTACCGAACCAGTTGGCCGGCCTGGTCTCTGGTTGGGGGCTGCCACCGCTGATCGTGGTCTCGGCCATCCTGCTGTTTTATGTGGTTCTCGGTGCCGTCATGGATGAGTTGTCCATGATTTTGCTCACCATTCCCATCTTTTTCCCCATGGTCATCGGGCTGGACTTCGGCATGTCTCGTGAGTCCGTGGCCATCTGGTTTGGTTTGATGGTGCTCATGACCGTGGGCTTTGGTCTGCTGGCACCGCCCGTGGGTCTCAATGTCTACGTGGTCAACGGCATGGCCAAGGATGTTCCGATTTCCGAAAGCTACAAGGGCGTCATGCCCTTTCTGATCAGCGATGTCATCCGGACCTTGCTGCTGCTTTTTTTCCCGGGGATTTCGCTCTGGCTGGTCAAGTATGTCGGCTGACTCAGGGTAAGCACCACCTGTAAGGCTGATCTTTTTACGCTATCTTTCTTCATTTTGACTGAACCCTACAAACTCCGGAGATTGCCATGATCAAGCGCCGAACGCTACTCAAAACCACCGCAGCAGCAGCTGCACTGGGAACTCCCGCGCTCAGCGGTTTTGCCCAGCAGGCTGTCACCCTGAAGTTTCACACCTTCATGTCCCCCATGTCTGCCGTCTGGCTCAGCATGCACAAACCGTGGATGGAAAAAGTGGAGAAAGATTCCGGCGGTCGCATCAAATTTGAAGGCTATCCCGCCATGCAGCTGGGTGGCACCCCGGTTCAACTTTATGATCAGGTCAAAGACGGCGTGGTCGATGTGGTTTGGACCCTGCCAGGCAATACCGCTGGTCGGTTTCCGCGCATTGAAGTGTTCGAGCTACCTTTTATGCTGAACAATGCCGAGGCCACCTCCAAGGCCTATTGGGAGTATGTGCAAACCTTTGCACCCGACGAGTTCAAGGAAACCCATGTTCTCGCGCTGCATGTCCACGGACCCGGCATGTTCCACTCCAAGGACAAACAAATCAAGACCGCTGCCGACCTCAAAGGCATGAAAGTTCGCGGCCCGACACGCCAGGTCACCAAGATGCTGCAATCGGTCGGCGCAACCCCGGTGGGCATGCCGCTGCCGCAAATTCCCGATGCCCTGTCCAAAGGCACGATTGATGCTGTAGCCGTTCCCTGGGAGGTGGTACCTTCCGTCAAGGTCAATGAGCTGACCAAGTTCCACAGCGAGTTTCCTGCCAACAGCCCGGCTCTTTACACCACCACATTCGTGATGGCCATGAACAAGGCCAAGTACGATTCACTGGCACCAGATCTGAAAAAAGTCATAGACGCCAACTCCGGTCTCGCTGTGTCGGGCATGCTTGGAAAAACACAACAATCCAACGATGTGCCAGGTCGCAAGTCGGCCACGGATCGCAACAACACCCTCTACACCTTCACCGCTGCAGACACCCAGGAGTTTGTCAAACTCTCCAGCCAGGTAGACGACGAATGGGTTGCCGACATGAACAAGCGTGGCTTTGACGGCAAGAAGTTGCTGGAAGGTGCCAAAGCCCTGATTGCCAAGCACGGGCGGGGCTAAACAGCTTCTGCAAGCGGCTCGGCCGATTCGGGAAGGACTCCAGCGCGGAGTCCTTTTTTTATTGGCCTCACCGATCTGGAGAAAATCGCCCGAACAGGCCCTAAACTTCACGAATGATCAGAAGTCCCATCAAACACTGCAAAAACTGCGGCTCAACGGTCACTTACCGCTTACCGGACGATGGAGACACCAAACAGCGGGCAATTTGCACAAGCTGTGCCACCGTGCATTATGAAAACCCGCTCAATGTCGTGGGTACCATGCCTTATTTCGGCGACAAAGTGCTTCTGTGCAAACGCAATATTGAGCCACGCTGGGGCAAATGGACCTTGCCAGCCGGTTTTCTTGAGCTAGGCGAAACAACCGCGCAAGGTGCAGCCCGTGAGACCGATGAAGAAGCAGGCGCGCAGATTGAAATGGAAGGTCTTTTTACAGTCATCAGCGTGGCCCGGGTCGGGCAGGTTCACCTGTTTTACCGGGCCAAATTACTCAGCGACCAGTTCAACCCCGGTTTCGAGACGATAGAAGCCCAGCTTTTTGCGGAAGACGACATACCCTGGGACGAAATTGCGTTCAGAACGGTGAAGGAAACCCTGGAACTGTTTTTTTCGGATCGCCGCAAAGGTATTTACCAGGTTCACAACATTGACATCTTGTGAGCTGGCTATCTGGTCGGCTCCCCTCTGACGACTAAGACACTGGAAATTTATCTGGCTCGCTCAAAGAACCGGTCACAGTAGGTCATTCAACGACCTTGGGCACCTGGGACTGATGCATCCTGAGCTTGCCTACCCAAAACAGCGAGACCAAACTGGCTGTGCATCCCACCAACGCCGCCACCCAGTAGTGCTGAACCAGATTGTTCGCATCACGGCTGATGAGATGACCGCTCACAAATGCAGCCAACCCCATACTCGCTGACTGCACAGACGAGTTGAGCGCCATGAAGGTACCCCTTAAAGGCGGGTTGGCGGCTGAGGTGATGATGGCCATGCCGGGGATCATGCGGCCACTGACAAACACAAAAAATACCGTGGTCACCACCAATACCGCCCCAACCGGAAAGCCTTCCATCAAGGTGGTTGCCAGTATGGGGAATAAGCCGATCAGGGTCATCACCCGGAAAATTTTCACCTTGCCCCTGCGGTCTGTCAGTACACCGACCAATCGTGCCGTAATCAGAGTCACAACACCGCCGCACAAGTAGACATAAGGCACCCGGTCAGCCGGCCAGGCCAGGTTGGCTTGCAGGTAGATCGTGATGAAGGGGATGACCGTAAAGCCAGAAAACATCAGCAGACCTGAGAGCACAAATGCCCGCAGGTGATTGGGGTCAGCCAGCACCTGACGAATCGCACCAAACGCAGACGGACGGTTCTCCAATTTCAGGTGGTCATTCAGGCGCGGCAGCGTAACGAACGCACCCAGCGTCAGCAAACAGACCAGTGCGGCGATACCGAAAAACGGCGCGTGCCAGTTGAAATGGGCAGCCAGAAAAAGCCCCAAAGGCACACCGGCCACTGTGGAGACAGAAAAAGAGGTCATCACAATGCCCATCGCGCGGCCACGCCGCTCAAAGGGAATCACATCGGCGACGATGGTTTGCGATTGCGCCGAGAGAACTCCCCCGAACACACCAGCCAGAATTCGAGCCGTCATCAACGCCGGATAAGTTGGTGCCAGACCACAGGCCAGCGTCGACAGCCCAAACAGGACATACAAGACCAGCAGCAGTCGCTTGCGATCAAATCTGTCCAGATAGGTGGCCGCCATCAGACCTGACGCGCCCGCAGCCAGTGTGTAGGCAGACACCAGCAAGCCGAACTGTGCATCGGTGATGGAGAACAAAGCGGTGAACTGGGGCCCCAGCGGCATCATGATCATGAAATCAAGAATGTGGGTGAACTGAACACCAGCCAGTGTGAACAGCAACCAGCGTTCACGCTTGGGTGATAAGTGGGTCGTCATGTCACCTCAGTCTAGCAGTCTGCCCTTTGGTTTTGCTTTGAAGTGCCGATAAATTAAACATCATCAGCCGGACGAAAACGTTCAAAACGCAAGGGGACAATGATGGAAACCATGGACATGCTGCTCTCACAACGTGAGTTGGCTCAACGCTGGAACAAACCAGTGGCATCTATCGACAGTTTTCGCGTACAAGGCGTAGGACCACGTCCGATTGAGATCAGTGGGGACGTGATGTACCCCATGCATGAGGTGCAACGCTTTGAGCGTGCCTGTCTGTTTTTCAACCCTGCGGAAGTGGCCTTTGCAAATCTGGCGTAATGACCAACGGCGTTACATAACGCGGACTTGATGAACCGGCGATGGGTCGGTTTCTGCAAAATTCTTCAGAAGCGTCTCTCTGGCGATATCGGCATGTGATTCCGAGAGTGTCGCGGCAAGATCTGCATCACCCTGGTTGATGGCCGTCAGGATCGAGGCATGTTCGTCCCAAATGCCATGACGCCCTGCA
>JBILKC010000047.1:0-12149 GCA_044376885.1 Hylemonella sp.
ACTTGATGACGTTTGGGCCGAAACCCCATGTGGCCCATGCGCCTAGCGCTATCAAAATAAAAGCAATTAAGCGTCCGCCTGAACCCGGCAAAGTCAGTGACCACAGAATGCCGGAGAGGGCCAACAGCAATGCCAGCAAGGCAGCTACGCCGTCGATGCCGCTTTGCTGGCCCAGAACCCAGACCAGCCAGACCACGGTGGCAAACATCGGCAGAGCCATGAGCTTGCGAAACGTTTGCATCCAGACGCCGGGCCGGGGCAAGGCATGCGCAACGGCCGGGACCCAACTCGCGATCAGGTAGGGCAGGGCAAGCCCCAGACCCATGGTGGCAAAAATCAGCAGGGCCTGGGGCGCTGGCAAATTTACGGCCAAGCCCAGTGAGGCACCCATGAACGGGGCGGTACACGGAGAGGCCACGGCTACCGCCAGGACGCCGGTTAAAAAAGCGTCGGCCATAGGGTGGCGCAACTGCAGCGAGGCCAGGGAGGAAGGCGCGAATTGACCGAACTCAAACACCCCGGCCAGGTTCAGGCCAATCACCGTAAAAAGGGCAGCAAGGCCTGCCACCACCCAGGGGTTTTGCAACTGAAAACCCCAGCCCAGGCTCTCGCCGGTCAGGCGCAATCCAATCAGCAGCAAACCCAGTGCCATGAAGCTGAGCACCACCCCGGCGGTGTAGGCCAGGCCGCTCAAGCGGTGACCGCGTGTGTCGTTTTCATGGCGTGTGAAGGCGAGCACCTTGATGGCCAGCACCGGGAAGACACAGGGCATCAGATTGAGAATCAGGCCACCCAGTAATGCGCCCAACAAGGCCCCAAGAAAGGTAATGCCCAACCCGGCGGAAGCTTGTGGGCCAATCGCTGCAAGCGGGTTTTGCTGCAGCGCTGTTGTCAGAGCAGCAGGCGATGCGAGCGTCGGCCAAGCGCCGGTGACAGGCAACTCGCTGCGCCAGCCGGTGCTGCCGGCAGTGAGCACCACGGGCATCAGAGACGGGCTGTTGCTGCGCTGCGCAGACAGAGGTACCTCGGCCACCCACAGCGGTCCCTGCCAGGCTTGTTTCCAAGGGGCAGAGGGGTCGATCACTTCGGGCGTTTCAGGGAAAAAATCCAGGGTTTGGCCCTGCAGCTGGGCCGGCAAATTGGCGAGAACCACGCGCAATGACTGGCCCTGGATCTGCACAGAACTGCCCTGGGCGCTCAGGGCCTGGGGCTGGGCGCTCCAGGCCGCTGCAAAATCAGCGCCGTTTAAGACCGTGCTGCCTTGGGTTGGAATGCTTAAAGCAAACTCGCCCTCCTGAGGAATGCACTCGTTGCGACACACCAGCCAACGCGCCTTGAGCTTGATGCTCAGGTCGCTGCTGAACAGTGACGGCCTGAAATCAGGGGCAATGCTGATCGGCACAGGTAGCAACACTTTGTCCTCGTAGCCATAGTTGATCAGAGTTCCGAGCTTGAGCTTTTTCGGTAGCGGCCAGGCCAGTTCCCCCGCGCTCACCCCTTTGGGTAAATCCCATTCCAGCACGGTGGGCAGGCCCGAGTCGCCGGAATTTCTCCAGTAGGTATGCCAATGCGGCTGGTGCTCGATCAGCAGACCGGCCCAAAGCGTTTTGCCGCTGCCAACCCCCTCGGGGGCATGCGCCACCAACTCGGCACGCACCTGATCGGTCTTGACTACAGACTTGGCGTTAATTTGGGCGTTTACCCTTGTGGATAGCGTACTTAATGCTATAAAAAATACAGCGCATAAGGCGCTGACAAGCCACAAAGGACGGCGATAAAAGTGGGGCATTGCAATATTGAATGAATAAGGCTGTTGATGATAGCCGTAGGCTCTTCACAAGTCCTTCACTGCGGGTTTAGGCCCGTCTTTTACCCATACCAGTGGTGAGCTGGTTTTGGCGTGATGCAAACTGAGAATCGCTTCGCGTATCCGGTATTCGCTTGATGGGTGTGAAATAGCCCGGTTTTTCAAACAATATCTGCGCTTAAGCCGCGCCTGATTTTGGGAACATGGGGTTGATCTAGAGGGACTCACCATGACCATCACCAACTTGGGCCTCGGGCAGACCGGTACGACGACCCCCAACAGCCTGATTGCGACAAAGTCCGCAAAAAAGGCAGACCCCATCTCTGCATCTTTGCAGAAGTACGGGGCCAAAATTCAGGCCCAGCTGGACACTACCACCACGAATCTGTCCACCTTGGGCAAGTTCAAAGCCTCGGTGGTGACCATCCAGACCGCAGCCAACGGCCTTAGCGCTTTGAAAGTGAACACCAGCGGTGAAGACGTGAAAAAGGCCCTGAACAGCTTTGTAAGCAGCTACAACGCCATGCTGGCCTCAGCCAGGTCTGCAGCAGCTGGCAGCGGGGTAGATAGCATCAGCCCTGGGATGACCCGGGCCATGACAGCTGATTTTTCACGGGTGAATGCGCTGCGCCAGATGGGCTTTACCAAAGCGGGTGATGGCACCCTCAAGCTTGATATGGCGAAGCTGGACCAGGCTTTGAAAGCCTCTCCCTCCAACGTGTCGGCCACCTTGAACCAACTCGGCAGGCTGGTGGACAAGGTCGCCACCAAAGAGCTGGCTGGCGATGGAAGTATCCAGGACGCGTTCAACACCATGTCGGCCAAAACAAGCACTTTGCAAGTGCAGCAAAACGCCCTCCTCAAGGCAGCTCAGCAGTACGCCAGCTTTGCCCAGGGGGGCGCCTGAATTTCTGACACTACGGTCAGCACGTTTCCCTTGCGCTGTACGCTTGCAGCCAGCCATTGTTCCAACCAAGACAACCATGCAAGCAAATCACCCCATTCACCGCAACGCACTCGTTCTGTTTTCAGGCGGTCAAGACTCCACGACCTGTTTGGCACAAGCGCTGTCCCAATACGAGCGCGTCGAGACTTTGGCCTTTGACTATCGCCAGCGCCATCGTGTAGAGCTGCAAGCGCGCATTGAAGTGCTGGCCCAAGTGCGTGCAAAGTTTCCGCAGTGGGGCCCTAAGTTGGGAGAAGACCATTTGCTCGACCTGGGGGTGTTGGGGCAGGTGAGCGAAACATCCCTCACGCGTGACACGGCTTTCAAGATGGAGTCTTCCGGTTTGCCCAATACCTTTGTGCCCGGCCGCAACCTGTTGTTTCTCACGCTGGCTGCTGCACTGGCTTATCGCCGTGATTTGGATGTCATCGTTACCGGCGTGTGCGAAACCGATTTTTCCGGCTATCCCGATTGTCGCGATGACACCATGAAGGCCATGCAAATCGCGTTGTCACTCGGCATGGATCGCCGGTTGTTGATCGAAACGCCACTGATGTGGATAGACAAAGCGCAAACCTGGCAGTTGGCCTACGACCTGGGTCAAAAAGCGCATGCCAATGGCGGCAGTCAGTTGGTGGACCTCATCGTGGAACACACCCACACCTGCTACCTGGGCGACCGAGCACATCGTCACAACTGGGGCTACGGCTGTGGCATCTGCCCCGCGTGTGATTTGCGTGCCAAGGGCTGGGTTCGGTGGCGTGGTTCGTTCACTTCCAACGGATAGGCAGATTCAGAGTTTGGGCTTTTCTCGCCCGACTGAGTAAAAGCCCTGCCATTCGTCGCGCCTTGCCGCGAATCGGACCCGGATTGCGGTGTTTCGTCGCAATCCGCTCGCGTTGCCGAAAGCGCTCCGGCAGACTGCCGCCACATCAACACCTCCTGGAGCGCAGCATGCAACCCGCCTTCACCCCTGTTATCCTGACTCACACCTTCGCTGCCATCGCAGCACTGGCCCTGGGCATAGTCGTGTTCATGCGGCGCAAGGGCACCCCGACGCATCGCTGGATGGGCCGCGCTTGGGTCGGCCTGATGGCACTCACTGCACTATCGAGCTTCTTCATCAAGGCCAATGGCAGCTTCTCCTGGATACACCTGTTGTCGATCGGGGTCTTGTTGATGCTGGTGCTCGGCGTGGTTGCCGCGATGCGCCGCAACCTGGTGTCGCACCAACGTATCATGAAGGGCGTGTTCACGGGTGGCCTCATCATCGCTGGCGCCTTCACCCTCCTGCCGCATCGCTTGCTGGGCCGCATGCTGTGGGGCAGCGTCGGCCTGATGGCCTGAATCACGTTCAACCGCAAGGAGAATCGCCATGCACACCGAAGACTTAGCCACCATCGCGCGCCGCCGCGCATCCGCCAAGTTCGGCTTCCTGATCCACCTCGGCGTGTTCATCGCCGTCAATCTCGGACTAGTCGCCATCAACTACAGCATTAACCCGGGCTTCGCTTGGCACCGCTTACCCCTGGCCGGCTGGGCGCTGGGTCTGGCCATCCACGGCCTTGCGGTTTATTTCATTGGTTCTGGCTTGCGCGAACGCATGGTCGATGCCGAGATGAAAAAGCTTAAGGCACAGCGCACACCAGGCGCTCAACAGGGCAACTCCCGCTGAGCGGGCTTCACCACCCCTCATGTCCACGCTGTCCGCCGCCTATTCCCCGGTGCCGCCGCTGCGCCTCTTGGCCGGCACCATGGTGCTCAATACGGTGATCGCCATCGGGCTGACCGCTTTTGGCAGCGCGTCCTTGGCGCACAACCTGGTCTTTAGCCAGTGCATCGGTCTCATCACCTACGCCCTGATCGACATTCCGCGTCGACGCCTGTGGCCGACGGGCGCGCCGGCGCTGTTGCCAATGATCGGCATCGTGCTCGCCGCCGCGCTCATCGGCTGGCAGGGCGGCAGTCGCCTGGCCGCCTTGATGCTGGGGGTGCACTACCCGCCGACCAATCATGGGCCGGATGCGGCGCTCGGGTTCTTTATCCTCACCGCAGCGGCCGGGTTTGGCGGCACCTTTTATTTCTGGACCCGCGAACGCATCGCCGCTACCGAGCGCGGTGCCACCGAGGCCCGCCTGAAATTGCTCTCGGCACAGATCGAACCCCACTTCCTGTTCAACACCCTGGCCAATCTGCAAGCGCTCATTGCCATCGACCCGCCGCGTGCCCAGGCCATGCTGGGGCATCTGGACGCCTACCTGCGCGCATCGCTTGCAGCCACCCGCAACGACGCTGCGACGCTGGCCGACGAGTTCGCGTTGTTGCGCGGCTATCTTGAGATCATCGCCATGCGCATGGGCGATCGCTTGAGTTTTGCGCTGGAGCTGCCGCAGGAACTGGCAGTGCACCGCCTGCCGCCCATGCTGTTGCAACCGCTGGTGGAGAACGCGATTACGCACGGCCTCGAGCCCAAGATCGACGGCGGACGCTTAACAGTAAGCGCGAAAGCAGACACCGGCATGCTGGTGCTTACCGTGGCTGACACCGGCCTGGGTCTGTCGCCGCAGGCCGCCACCGCCGGCACCGGCTTAGGCGTTGGCAATGTGCGTGAACGACTGGCCGCCACCTGGGGGTCTCGCGCTTCCCTCACCCTCGATGACAACCCTGGCGGCGGCGCGCGCGCCACGCTGCGCCTGCCTGCATTGCCATGAACGCACCGCGCGCCATCATTGCAGAGGACGAGCCGCTTCTCGGGCAAAGCCTGAAGGCCGCACTGGCACGCGCTTGGCCCGAGCTCGTGGTCTTGGCCATCGCCCCCAACGGCATCGAAGCACTCAAACTCATCGAGCGTGACCAGCCCGACGTCGCCTTCCTCGACATCCGTATGCCCGGCCTGACCGGGCTGGAAGTGGCCGCCGAACTGGCCGACCGGCTCGACGCCGATGCGCAGCTGCCGGCGCTGGTTTTCGTCACCGCCTACAACGAGTTCGCGCTCAAGGCCTTCGACCTGGCCGCCACCGATTACCTGATCAAACCCGTCAACCCGCAGCGCCTGCAACGCACGGTGGAGCGCCTCAAGGCGCAACTGGCAGCGCCGCCGGTGGAGGATGTGACGCAACTGGCGGCGCGTCTCGGGTCTTTAATCGCGGCAGCGTCAGGCGCACCTGCCGTGAGTCCCCCTGTGGAGCCGCTCACCGTCATCCGCGCTGCGGTTGGCAACACGGTGCGCATGGTGCCGGTGGCCGAGGTACTCTATTTCCAGGCTACCGACAAATACACCTTGGTGGTCACGCTTGATGCCGAACGGTTGATTCGAACAAGTCTCAAGGACCTGCTGCTGCAACTGCCGGCGGCGCAGTTCCGCCAGATCCACCGCAGCACCATTGTCAACCTGCAGGCGGTGACAAGCGCCGTGCGCGACGAGGCCGGTCGCATGTCACTCACCCTGCGCGGGCGCAAGGAGACACTGGCAGTCAGCCGCGTGTTTGCTGACCTGTTTCGGCAGATGTAGCCATCGGGAGCAGCGTTTTCGGTAAAGCGGCAGTCCAGCCAGAAGTTCGTCGCCTTTACCGTAGAGCTTTGCTGTCTGTCTGGTGTACGGAAAACCAATGCCGTGCAAAGGCGGCTATCCGGGGGCTATTGAGTGATACCGTTCTCTTTGCGGAGCGTTTGGTGCGGCTGGCCGCACAGGCTGCCAAACAGCGGCATTGGCCTGCAACCATTGCGCAGACAAGGCGGGTTCGCCCACTTGCGAGGGATGAAAGTCCTTGCGCCAATAGGCCAGCAGTGAACCCATGCAGCGCCATACGCCGCCGTGACGCCCCCAGAAGAAGCTCAGGGCGCTGAGCCAAGTGCCTCGTTTGAACAAACTGCGGTCATGCCACAAGTTGTTGGTGGTTTGCCGCATCGCGTCAACTGTAAAAATCACGCTCACAAAGGCAAACCAAAACAAACGCCAGCGTTCGTTGCCGCCCAGGGCTTTGTACAAGTCAAAGGCCACCGTTTTGTGCTCGGTTTCTTCAGCGGCATGCCATCGCCACAAGGTTTTCAGCGGGAGACAGGCACCCGCAAACCAGTCGCCAGCCACGTCTTGGCGCTTGAGCGTTTCGTCTCCAAGCACAGCGGTGTAGTGCTCAAAAGCGGCGGTGAAAGCCAACTCATGCAAGTGTTCGCTTTTAGAGCCCATGCGCCGACATACGTCGCGCGCTTTTTCAATGCGTTTTAAGGCGCGTGGTCCCCAATGGTTGCGAAAACCCTGGCGCTCCAGCTCGGCGTTGTAAAGCGCGTGCAGTTGTCGGTGGGTGGATTCCTGTGCAACGAAATCCCGCACCGTTTGGCGCAAAGCATCAAACCCAGGAGTTGGGGGCAGTTCAGCCGCGCCTTTACGCACAGCTTCAATGAAAAATTGCTCTCCGACCGGAAAACTCATAGACAGGGCATTCATGTAAGCGCTGCGAAACGCGTCGCCGCCATTCCAATGGCGGTCAAAGCCCTGCGATAAGTCAACCATTAAGCGCCGTACGGTGAGTTCGGATGTGTCAGGAATCGGTGATGTTTCAGTACGCATGTTGGAAAAAGTTAAAACGGGAAAGCAAGTGAAATTTACTCACATCCAAAGCATGGTTGGGAACTCGCCGAGAAATCAGATGATTGAATGGGCAGCCAGTAAACCAGACACTAAGCCCGCTCAGTTTGAAAGCGTGATTCAATTTGTTGCTTCAGCTCTTGACGCAGGCCCAGCAAAAAGGCCAACTCGGCGGCGACGAAAAGGGGGCCAATCATCAAGCCCATGATGTCGTCCACAAAAGCGGGCTTTTTGCCTTCAAAGTAGTGACCCACAAATTGAATTGCCCAACCGATTAAAAACAGGCCCAGACCCCAGCCCAGCCAGACGCTGGTCCCAGCGGCAGCTATACCCGCTGCCACATGCAAACAAAGGTTTAGAAATAGAGTCATGGTCAGTCCTAAGGCCAAGTCCAGACGCAAGTAATAAACGCTGGCCGCGGCCGCAAAAACCAAGGCCGGACTTAAGACCCAAGGGCCCAAACTGCCCAAGGTTGGGCGGGACAACAAAATGACCACGGCCAGCACAATCATGGGAATGCCCACAAAGTGGGTGGCAATGTTGCGCGGGTTGCGGTGGTAGGCGGCGTATTGGCTCAAATGATCAAGCAGGGTTTTCAAGGTGAGACTCCGGGTACCAATGGGGCTGACGACTGGACATGCCCGGGGCGATTATGAGCGCAATGTGGGCTTTGGCGTACAGGCTTCAGTTGAGGTCTTACAAATCCAACTCAGGTCATGACGCTATCTCATCGATCAGCCGACCCTTATTAAAAGCTTTTTCATTTAAGCAGTAGATGCAAGGTTGGTTGATCTGGCTGTTGATAATAGACACATGCTCCACACTGCGGTTTCAAGCAACTCTTCCCCCCACCCGACCGATGGCGCGCGTCAAAAAGAGCCGCCAGCCGTTGTGCTTTGCACGCTCAATGCGCGTTACATCCATGCCTCCCTGGGTTTGCGTTACCTGTTGGCCAATATGGACCGCCATGGCAGCGCCAGTCTGCGCGCAAAAACTGTTCTGCGCGAATTCACTATCAACCGACCGACCGCTGAGGTGGTTCAGGCTTTGCTGGAACTGTTCGGCCCGGTGCAGCCACTGCGTGTGCAGGTGCTGGGACTTGGCGTCTATATCTGGAACACGGCGCAAACGCTTGAATTGGTGCGGGAGCTCAAGCTGCAGCGCCCAAAACTCAAGATTGTGTTGGGCGGTCCTGAAGTTAGCCATGAATGGCAAAACCAAGACATTGTGCAACGCTGTGACCACCTGATTACGGGCTGGGGCGATGTGAGTTTTCCCAAACTCTGCCACGCGCTGCTGTATGGCCCGCCGCCCTTGATGAAGGTGATTGCTGGCGAGCAGCCCCCGCTGGACGAACTGGCCTGGCCGTATGACGAGTACAGCGCTACCGATCTGGCGCAGCGTGTGCTGTATGTGGAGGCCTCGCGCGGCTGCCCCTTTAAATGTGAGTTTTGTTTGAGCTCTCTCGATAAAACCGCTTGGGCGTTTGAGCAGCAGGGCTTTTTGGATCAGCTGGCGCAACTGTATGCGCGGGGCGCTCGAACCTTCAAGTTTGTGGACCGTACCTTCAACCTCAAGGTCGATGCCAGTGCGCGCATTTTGCAGTTTTTTCTGGATCGCTTAGCGCAAAACCCGCTTGAGCCTTTGTTTGTTCATTTTGAGCTGATTCCAGACCATCTGCCCCAGCGCCTGAAGGACCTGATTGCACAGTTTCCGGCAGGCGTTTTGCAGTTTGAGATCGGCATTCAGAGCTTCAACCCCGAGGTACAGCAACGTATCTCGCGCAAGCAAGACAACACCCAGACCGAGTCCAACCTGCGCTGGCTCATTTCACACAGCCAGGCCCACCTGCACACTGACCTGATCTTTGGTTTGCCTGGCGAAGACCTGGCAAGTTTTGCGCAAGGCTTTGACCGCCTCTATGCGCTGGGTCCACATGAAATTCAGTTGGGCTTGCTCAAGCGCCTGCGCGGCACGCCGATTGCTCGTCACACCCTGACCTTTGGCATGGTCTATGACGAACAGGCACCCTATGCATTGCTGGAAAGCAAAGATTTGAGTGCCAGCGAGGTGCAGGGTTTTGTGCGGCTGGCCCGCTATTGGGATTTGCTGGCGAATTCAGGCCGCTTTGAGCAAACGCTGCCGCTTCTAATGGGGGATTCGCCGTTTTGGTCTTTCTGGCATTTCTCAACCTGGTTGTGGACCACCAGCCAGCAAACGAGTGGCCTGACGCCGGAAGCGTTGGTGGACCATGTGTTTGACTATTTGACTCACTACAGGGGATTGAGCGCCGAGCCGGTTCGTAACAGCCTTTTCAAGGACTATCAAGCCAGCGGAGCCAGAGCCCGGCCGCATTGCTTGCATAACTTGATGTGCCACACCAAACTTCAAGCCGAGAAAAAACCACTGGCGCTGCAAAGTCGACAGCATCGGCATGTCGCCAACGCAAAGCCATGACCCTTGCGATTGTCAACCTGACGGTAGCTGAAACCCTTAGCCTAATTTAGACCATCGGTTAACTCATTGAGGTTCGGTCCAGTTACTTTGGTGCAAGCCCCATATCGTCAAGTCGCACCAAAATTTCCGTACGGCGGTCCCGCTTGATATCCAACCAATGCAGATCGTCGATCGCGCCGATGAGCGCGTACAAGGCTACGAGTGATGTCCCGGGGACTTGTTGTTTAAGTTGGGCGTAAACGACGTAGGGATCCGAATCAAGGAGTTGGCTTGGGGTATGAATGCCCAGATGTGCCAGTGCTTGTTCGGTTTTGACTCCAAGGTTTCTCAAGTCACGCAGGCGACGGGCAGAAGTTTTCATGGCTATGTTTGAGACAAGTCGATTTGGACGTCTTATTGCCTAATTCTTTAACGAAACTAAGAGGTTCAATATACTTTGGTTACGTCTTCTCTGGATTCTCCATGCCACCTTAGTGACCGGTCACTCCTGCATGAACCCTGGCTGGAACAGCGCACTCGATAAACCACAAAAATACCGATCACTCCTTCAACCCTTAGAGTTTTTTCGCTGGATTTGTCCTAGGTTCTATTTTCACCATGAAACGCCAACTTATTAGTTCAGGCTCCACCTTTGAAGAGCAAATCGCTTACTCCCGAGCTGTCGCACAAGGACCGTTCATCTTTGTGTCCGGCACAACAGGGTTCAACTACGAGACGATGACCATCGAAGACGATGTGGCTGCGCAAGCCGAGCAATGTCTCAAAAACATAGACCAGGCACTTCGGGAAGCTGGCTCTAGCATTGCCGATGTGGTGAGAGTCACCTATGTGCTGCCGAACGGTCTTGACTTCGAGTCATGTTGGCCAGTCCTGAACAAATACTTTGGCGATGTTCGTCCGGCCGCCATGATGATTTCAGCCAAGTTACTTGATCCTCGTATGAAGATCGAGATTGAAGTCACCGCGATGAAGCAGCCAACCTGAGTGTGCCCTGAGCAGCAGGTCTTTTGCGCAGTCCACGTTCTTTCCTGGATTACCACCCAATCAAAGCCCAGATTGATGGGTTGTGCGGAGTTCCTCCAAATCAAGCTTGATGTGATCCAACACGCCACCCCAATCACTTATCTTCTCTTGCCGATACAGCTTGACTGCTGGGTACCAAGGGCTGTCATCTCTATCCAAGAGCCAGCGCCAGTCCGGGCTGAAGGGCAATAACACCCAGCTTGGTTTGCCAAGTGTTGCCGCCAAGTGCGCCACACTCGTATCGACGCTGATCACGATATCCATCAACTCACACAGTGCGGCTGTATCCGTGAAATCCTCTAAAGCGTCACCAAAGTACTTGATTTCAGGATGCCGGGCCAACACCTCTTGATCAACATCCCTTATTTCCCTTTGTAAGCAGACATACTCAAGAGTCGAAGGTAGGCATTGCAGTAGCTGTGAAAGTGTCAGGCTGCGGTTGTGATCATTTTTATGCAGGGTGTTGCCACTCCAGACCAGACCGACGCGGGGCTTGGTTTTTTCACCCAACTGAGTCCGCCACTTTGTGACCGTCTCGCCATCACTGCTAAGGAGTTGAGGGACTGCTGGAATACTGTGTAGATCTGTTTTGAAAGCCAGGGGGAGTGACAACAATGGGCATTGATAATCAAACGCAGGCAGCGTATCGCCAAAAGCAATGATCTGACTAACCCCTTCCAGGCCCGTGAGTAATTTCACCAAAGGTCGCTGGACTTCTAAAACAACTTGAGCGCCAAGCTGGGCTACCAATGACACGTACCTGGAAAATTGAATCGTGTCGCCCAAACCTTGCTCGGCGTAGATCAAGATGGTTTTGTCTTGAAGTGACTCTGCCCCAAGCCATAAGGGCTGTGGAAAATTCCTGATGTGTTTAAAGGATGATGCATTTTCAACCCTCCAACGCCATTCATATCCTTGCCAACCCTCGTTGAAATTACCGGCCAGCAAATGACACAAAGATAGATTCCAATTTGCGGGTGCGTAATCAGCTTTGATGCCAATGGCTTTGTCATAACTCTCAAACGCTTGGTCTAAACGCTTGAGTTCTTGTAAAGCGTTGCCGCGATTGGTGTAAGCTTCCGCGTAATCGGCTTTGATGGCAATGGCTTTGTCATAACTCTCAAGCGCCTCATCCAAGCGCATAAGTTCTTGTAAGACAGTGCCACGATTGGAGTGGGCATCTGCGTAATCAGGTTTGATGGCAATGGCTTTGTCGTAACTCTCAAGCGCCTCGTCCAAACGCTTGAGTACTTTTAAGGCGTTGCCGCGATTGGAGTAGGCCTCTGCGTAATCAGCTTTGATGGCTATGGCTTTGTCGTAACTCTCAAGCG
>JBILKC010000283.1:0-3682 GCA_044376885.1 Hylemonella sp.
TGCCGTGATTGAGGCAGCCAATGCCTTCGGTCGTTTCTTCAACGGACAGATCACGGCGGCAGGCAAAGTGCCGCCGGCCAAAGTTTTCATTGCCGGGGCCGGCGTGGCCGGTCTGGCCGCCATCGGTACCGCTGTCAGCCTGGGAGCCATCGTACGCGCCAATGACACCCGTGCAGAGGTGGCTGACCAGGTTGTCTCCTTAGGGGGTGTGTTCGTCAAGGTTGAGTATGAAGAGGAGGGATCGGGTGGCGGTGGCTACGCCAAGGTGATGAGTGAAGGCTTTCAGCAGGCGCAGCGCGAGATGTACGCCAAGCAGGCCAGGGAAGTGGATATCATCATTACCGCCGAGATGGTGCGCTCCATGAAGCCAGGCAGCGTGATTGTCGATATGGCAGCCGAACAGGGCGGCAACTGCGAACTGACTGAGCCGGGCAAGGCCGTGGTCAAGCACGGCGTGACCATCGTGGGCTACACGGATCTGGCCTCGCGCTTGGCGCGGCAAGCGTCAACCCTGTACGCCACGAACCTGTTTCGTCTGACCGAAGAGCTTTGCAAGACCAAGGACGGCGTGGCCAATGTCAATATGGAAGACGATGCCATTCGCGGCCTGACCGTGATTCATTCCGGCAATGTCACTTGGCCACCACCGGCACCCAAAGTGGCAGCTGCTGCCCCGGCGGCTGCCAAACCCGCTGCCGCTGCACCAGCCGCCAAGAAGGGACATGGCCATGGCGCTGCAAGTGCCCCAATGGCCGGCAGCAAGTTGGCCATCATGTTTGGTGTGGCTGCTGCTTTGTTCTGGTTTATCGGGGCTAATGCGCCAACGGCCTTCCTGGCGCACTTCACGGTGTTTGTGTTGGGCTGCTTTGTGGGCTATATGGTGGTTTGGAATGTCACCCCCGCGCTGCATACGCCACTGATGAGCGTGACCAATGCAATCAGCAGCATCATTGCGATTGGCGCACTGGTTCAAATTGCACCGCCACTGACGGGCAACCTGCCACCCAATGAATGGATACGCTGGTTGGCCTTTGGAGGCATAGTGCTGACCGCGATCAATATGTTCGGCGGCTTTGCCGTCACCCAGCGCATGCTGGCGATGTTCCGCAAATAAACTGGGAGACACGACATGTCCGGCAATCTGGCAACCGCGTCCTACATTGGCGCCACAATTCTTTTCATTTTGAGTCTGGGGGGCTTATCCAACCCAGAGACGTCACGCCGTGGAAATCTGTACGGCATGATCGGCATGGGCTTGGCCGTGCTGGCCACAGTCTTCGGTCCCAACGTGACGGCAGCAGGTATCCCTTGGATCATTGCCGCGATGGTGCTTGGTGGTGGCATTGGCGTCTATGCTGCCCGAACTGTGCAAATGACCCAAATGCCCGAACTGGTTGCCTTGATGCACAGCCTGGTGGGACTGGCAGCTGCGCTGGTCGGCTTTGCCAGCTATATTGACAATTCAGTGACCTTGACCGGTGCCGAAAAAGCCATTCACCAAGTTGAGATTTATGTCGGCATCTTGATCGGTGTCGTCACCTTTTCGGGTTCTCTGGTGGCGTTTGGCAAGCTCAACGGCAAGATTGGCGGTTCACCCCTTTTGCTTCCAGCTCGCCACTGGTTGAATCTGCTGGGCTTGCTTGTGGCAATCTGGTTCGGGAACGAATTTTTGAATGCCCAGACCGTTGCTGAGGGCTTAATTCCCTTGACTGTACTGACGATCATTGCCTTGTTGTTTGGCATCCACATGGTCATGGCCATTGGCGGAGCGGATATGCCCGTGGTGGTGTCCATGCTCAACAGTTACTCCGGCTGGGCGGCGGCGGCTACCGGCTTTATGCTCTCTAACGATCTGCTGATCGTCACGGGTGCGCTGGTGGGTTCGAGCGGGGCGATTCTGTCCTACATCATGTGCAAGGCGATGAACCGGAGCTTTATCAGCGTCATCGCGGGCGGTTTTGGTACGGCCAGTGCCAAGCCTGCGGTCAAGGGGGAGGCGGCTCAGCCTGCCGGAGAAGTGGTTCCTGTCACTGCCGCCGAGACGGCAGAGTTGCTGCGCGAAGCACGCAGCATCATCATCGTTCCAGGCTACGGCATGGCTGTGGCTCAGGCCCAGCACACGGTCAACGAGATCACCAAAGTCCTGCGTGAGAAAGGCGTTAACGTCCGCTTTGGGATTCATCCGGTTGCAGGCCGTATGCCGGGGCACATGAATGTGTTGCTGGCAGAAGCCAAAGTACCCTACGACATCGTGATGGAGATGGACGAGCTCAACGATGACTTCCCCGAAACGGATGTGGCTATTGTTATTGGTGCTAATGACATCGTGAACCCGGCAGCGCAGGATGATCCTGGCAGCCCGATTGCCGGCATGCCCGTGCTGGAAGTCTGGAAAGCCAAAACATCGATTGTCATGAAGCGCTCCATGGCTTCCGGGTATGCGGGCGTAGACAACCCCTTGTTTTATAAGGAAAACAACAAAATGCTCTTTGGTGATGCCAAGAAGATGCTCGATGAAGTTCTGGGTGCCCTTAAAGCTTAACAACTTACCCTGTCCCTAGGATAAACACCATGGTGCCCGTGAGAATTCACGGGCATACTTTTTTCTGTTGTACAACTGACAGATAAGAGGTGTAGGCATGACTCAACGTATTTGGCTTAATAGCTATCCACCAGGGGTTCCATCAGACATTGACACGTCTCAGTACGCTTCTCTGGTCGAACTCATGGAGGAGAGTTTTCTTAAGAACGCTTCTCAGGTCGCCTACAGCTTTATGGGCAAGGAGATCACTTACGCCGAGACTGACAGGCTCAGTCAGGTCTTTGCCGCGTATCTGCAAAGTCTGGGCTTGAGTCCTGGCGACCGCGTCGCCGTCATGATGCCCAATGTACCCCAGTACCCCGTCGTCGTGGCAGCTGTTCTTCGCGCCGGCTATGTGCTGGTCAACGTCAACCCGCTATATACCGCTCGCGAGCTTGAGCATCAACTCAAGGATTCGGGGTCTGTCGCCATCATCATTCTCGAAAATTTTGCGGCCACCCTGGAAAAATGTCTGACCAATACCCCCGTCAAGCATGTGGTACTGTGCGCCATGGGCGACAGGCTTGGCTTGCTCAAGGGGGCGCTCGTGAATTACGTCGTCCGGAACGTGAAAAAAATGGTGCCGCCATTCCAATTGAGTGGTGCGGTACGCTTTAATGACGCTCTGGCCCTAGCTGCGGGCTTTGATCTTAAAAAACCGGCGATCAAGCCGGATGATGTCGCTGTGTTGCAGTACACCGGTGGCACAACCGGGGTCTCCAAGGGCGCTGTGTTACTGCACCGCAATGTGATTGCTAATGTTCTGCAGTCAGAGCTCTGGTTTGAGCCAGGTTCCGGGAAAATTCCCAAGGAAGAGCAGTTCACCACCGTTTGTGCGTTGCCGCTTTATCACATCTTCGCCTTCACTGTTTGCATGATGTTCATGATGCGCAAGGGCGGAAAACTGATTTTGATTCCGAATCCGAGGGATTTTCCCGCCGTACTCAAAGAGCTGTCAAAAAACGTTTTCCATACGTTTCCGGCGGTCAACACGCTTTTTAACGGGCTTGCCAATCATCCGGACTTCAACACGGTGAACTGGAGTCACCTCAAAGTGTCTGCCGGCGGAGGAATGGCCGTTCAAAGCGCGGTTGCAAAGTT